>USPX01000046.1 GCA_900556665.1 uncultured Eubacteriales bacterium | reverse complement strand
CTATAATTACCATATTTATCCTTTACATAATTAAAGATTAACTAGCACATGTCGTTAAGATGTTAGATGAGTTTAGACTAATTACCAAATATTTATTAGGGGAATATTAACCGTACATCTTGACGTTAGAAAACAAATCTTTTATACTGATTACAGTGCTTGTTTACATTTCTATAAATGAATGTAAATATTTTTTTATTTGTGTGAGATAGATAATCATCCGTTTGATTATTTATCATTTTAATGTGCATATTGTGTGGTAACTTATCCCAAAAAGGAGGTAACGCACAATGAAAATGACTTTCCAACCAAAGAAACGTCAAAGAAGTAAAGAACATGGTTTTCGTAAAAGAATGAGAACTAAAAACGGTAGAGCGGTAATAGCTAGAAGAAGAGCAAAAGGTAGAAAAAAATTAACAGCATAAAACAAGGCCGCTTTTGTGGCCTTGTTTTGCTATAGAAATTTAGGAGCATTTTTTATGAAATATGCAGAATCACTAAAGAAAAACTACGAGTTTAGAGTAGTGTATAGAAGAGGAAAATCTTTTGCTAACAAGTATTTAGTTGTATATAAATTAAAAAATAATAAGCCTGGTAATAGACTGGGTATATCGGTTAGTAAAAAAGTTGGGAATAGTGTTGTACGTAGCCGTACGACTAGACTCATTAGAGAAAGTTATAGATTAAACGAAGAAAATATTGAAAAACAAGGCTGGGATTTTGTTATAGTAGCAAGATCTAATGCTAATGGAGCGTCCTATCAGGACATTTCTTCCGCACTTATTCATTTGTTAAAACAACATAGGGTATATGGCAAACAAGAAGATTTATAATAGATTTACAAGAATAGGCTATAATTGCTACGAAGGGACTGGTGAAGATGAAAAACTTACCTAAAAAAGTAGCACTTTTACTTATTAGATTTTATCAAAAAGGAATATCCCCCATGTTGGGAGGAAACTGTAGATTCTATCCAACATGTTCACAATATACTTACGAAGCAATACAGATTCATGGTTTTTTAAAGGGAACATTTCTAGGAATAAAAAGGATTCTTAAATGCCAACCACTTCATCCTGTAATGTATGATCCAGTACCAGAGAAGAAAGTGAAGCTGAGTAAAAAGCAACCTTAATGTTAAAACAACATGGATGTTGTTAAGAAAAAATTAGGAGGAAACGAATGAGTCTTATTAATCAATTTTTTGGGGCAATACTTAATGTAATTTTTGAAGGGGTAACCCTTATATCTCCAGAAGCAGCACTTGGGATTTCAATTATTTTATTTACATTAGTAGCACGTGTTTTAATGACACCTTTACAATTGTCTTCACAAAGAACAAGTAGAGGTATGAGTAAAATTCAGCCTGAAATGCAAAGAATACAAAACAAGTATAAAAATAAAAAGGATCAGCAATCTCAAATTCAGATGAGTCAAGAGATGCAAGCTTTATATAAGAAGTATAAAATCAATCCTTTTGCTGGATGTTTACCATTATTAATTCAATTTCCATTAATTATTGCGTTATTTAATGTGCTTCGTACACCAGCGCAATACATTAATAAATTAACAAATGTATATCATCAAATGGCAGAAATTGTTACTACTAATATTGCAAATTATCAAGGTTTATTACAACCATTTGCAGATTCAGTGTATATCAATTCTCGTCAACAATATGATTTATCACAAGTGGATGGCGTATCTCAATTTTTAAGCCATTTAACAACAACACAATGGAATGAATTTTTACAAAGCGCCGGTACTGTACCAGGTCTAGAACAAGTTTTCCAATTAAAACACAGCTATGAGACATTTTTAACAATGAACGTAGTAGATACACCTAAATTACTTATAAGTTCAGGAATGTGGTTAGCAATCCTTGTACCTATTATTGCAGGTGCATCAACATATATTTTCTCTAAGATTACTATGGCAGCAAATGGTGCAATGCAAAGTTCTGCATCAGGTGAACAAAATCCTGCTGAATCTATGATGAAAACAATGAATATTGTAATGCCTGTTATGACAGCATTCATGTCTTACACTATGCCAATTGGTTTAGCACTTTACTGGATTGCAGGTAATGTGATTATGATGGGGCAACAGTGGGTTGTAAACAAAATGCTTGCTAAGCAAGATGAAAAAATGGAAGCGCAACTTAAAAAAGACCGTGAAGAAGCTCTTAAGAGTGGCAAAATTACGACTAAGAAAGTAAGAAAAAGAGTACCAGTTCAAAAAACTGATAATACTGATCAAGACAACCTAAAATAGCAGTAAAGTGAAGTGGTAAAAGTAAGCCAGCAAATTTACAAAGGTTGGGGGTATAAACATGAGAAGTGTTGAAAAAGTAGGTAAAACTGTTAATGATGCTGTAACAGAAGCATTAATAGAGTTAGGTGCGAGTACAGAGGAAGTAGATATTGAGATTATTACAAAAGGCTCAAAAGGGTTATTAGGATTTGGGGCAAGAGCTGCCAAAGTTAGAGTAACACTTAAAGCACCAACAGAAGTTGAACCACAAATTGAAGTGATACCTGAAGTTAAAGAAGATGTTAAAGTTGCTAATGCAAATAAAGTAACTGAAACGGTGGCACCACCAAAACCAAATAAAGTTAAGAATGAAGAAAAAAAGGATTCAGAAGATGCTGTAGTAGTGACTAAAGATGAATTAGCACATGTACAAGCATTAGCAGAAGAGTTTTTATATAAGCTTTTAAAAGAGATGAATATTGAAGCAACTGTTAAGTCTGAAGTAGTTAATAACAACAGATTAAGCATAGGCTTTGAAGGTAAAAGTATGGGTGTTATTATCGGTAAACGAGGCGAGACATTAGATGCGATTCAATATATTGTTAATATTGTTGCAAATAAAGGACGTACAGAGTATGTTAAGATTATGCTAGATACAGAAAACTATAGAGCAAGAAGAGAGGAGACTCTTAAGAAGCTTGCATATAAGTTAAGTAAGAAAGCACAACAAAGTAAAAAGCCAATTATATTAGAACCAATGAATCCATATGATAGAAGAATTATTCATTCAGCTTTGCAAGATAGTAAAATTGTAAAAACGCATAGTGAAGGTAAAGAACCATTTAGACGCGTGGTTATTACACCAAACTATCAAAATAAATCATACAGATAAACCCAGTTCTATACTGGGTTTTTTATTTAGAAAGGACTTAGATTTTATGTTATTTGAAGATACTATAGCAGCTATATCTACACCTGTAGGGATAGGTGGCATTGGAATTATTAGAGTAAGTGGGAATGATGCGATTAGCATAGTTGATAAAATTTTTAGAGCGGCAAATAAAAAATCACTAGTTGACGTAGATTCCCATACAATTAACTATGGACATATCGTTAATAAAGATGGTAAGGTTTTAGATGAAGTTTTAGTTATGCTCATGAAAGGACCTAGAACTTTTACTAGAGAAGATGTTATTGAGATTAACTGCCACGGAGGTCCAGTGCCACTTAATGCTGTTCTCATGGAAGTAATCAGCGCAGGTGCTAGAATTGCAGATAGTGGAGAATTTACAAAGCGTGCATTCTTAAATGGACGTATTGACCTTGCTCAAGTAGAAGCCATTATGGACGTTATTGAGGCTAAAACAGAGTTATCATTATCACAAGCTATTGGTCAATTAGAGGGTAATTTATCTAAAAGCATTAAGGAATATCAAGACTTATTAATTCAAATTATTGCACGTATTGAGGTTTCTATTGATTACCCAGAATATGATCAAGATGAACCAATCACAGAGGAGTTTGATAAGGAACTTGAAGAGCTTCTTGCTAAGCTTCAAAGACTTTTAAAAACAGCAGATACAGGTAAAATGATTCGTGATGGTGTTAAAACTGCTATTGTAGGTAGACCTAATGTTGGTAAATCATCATTACTTAATGCATTATTAGAAGAAAATAAAGCAATTGTTACAGATATCCCAGGAACAACAAGAGACGTTGTAGAGGCATACCTTAATGTAGATGGCATTCCATTCCAATTATTAGATACAGCAGGAATTCGTGAAACAGATGATGTTGTAGAACGTATTGGGGTAGAAAGATCAAAAACATCTATTGAAGAAGCGGATCTTGTATTAATGTTAGTAGATAGTAATGCAGGTTTATTAGAAAAAGATTTAGAGATTTTAGAACAGATTAAAGATAAAAAAGTTATCTATGTACTTAATAAAATAGACTTAGATAATAATATTACCGAGGAAATGTTCAAAGAACACTTTAGTAATGGAACAGTTGCACGTATTTCAGCAAAAGAACAAAGTGGCTTAAATGAATTACGTACAGAAATGAAAAACTTTGTAATTAAAGGCAATACTTCAATTAGCAACGAAGCAACTATTTCTAACCAAAGACAAAAACAAGCTCTTATTAATGCAATTAAGAGTTTAGAGAAGGTATTAGATGCAATTGCTTGTGGATTACCAGAAGATTGCTTAGCGATAGATTTACATGATGCCTATGGACATTTAGGGATGATTGTAGGAGAATCATTAAAGGAAGAAATTATTGATCAGTTATTCAGTAGATTTTGTTTAGGAAAGTAGGAGAAGAAAATGACTTATATTGCAGAAACGATAGACGTTGCAGTTATAGGTGGAGGACATGCTGGTTGTGAAGCGGCGCTTGCTACAGCTCGTATGGGCCATAAAACATCTATGTTTACAATGTCATTAGATAGCATTGCAATGATGCCATGTAACCCTAATGTAGGGGGAACATCAAAAGGGCATCTTGTAAGAGAAATTGACGCACTTGGCGGAGAGATGGGTAAAAATATTGATAAAACATATATCCAATCTCGTATGTTAAATACAGCTAAAGGGCCAGCTGTTCACTCATTACGTGCACAAGCTGATAAAGTGAAATATAGCCACACAATGAAAGAAGTACTTGAGCAAACAGAAAACTTAACTATTAGACAACAAGAGATCGTAGAAGTTCAAGTTGAAGGTGGCAAAGTAAAAGCGGTTGTTACAAGTACAGGTGCAGTGTATCCTTGTAAAGCAGTAGTACTTGCTGGAGGAACTTATGTGCGCTCAAGATGCCTCACAGGCGAGCATATTGAGCATACAGGGCCTAATGGACTTAAGACATCAAATGCACTTAGTGATAGCTTAAAAGCGTTAGGAATCGAACTCAGACGCTTTAAAACAGGTACACCAGCCAGAGTAGATGCAAGAACAGTAGATTTCTCTGTAATGGAACCTCAACATGGTGATGAACGTATTGTACCATTCTCTTTCGAAAACAAAGAAGATGATATTAAACGTGAACAATTCCCTTGTTATTTAACTTACACAAATGAAAAAACACATCAAATCATTCGTGATAATTTACATCGTTCACCAATGTATTCTGGTGTAATCGAAGGGGTTGGACCAAGATATTGTCCATCAATTGAAGATAAGGTAGTAAGATTTGCAGATAAAGAAAGACACCAAGTATTTATTGAGCCAGAAGGTGAAAATACTACAGAGATGTATGTTCAAGGTATGAGTTCTTCATTACCAGAAGAAGTACAATTAGAAATGCTTCGTTCTATCAAAGGATTAGAAAATGTACAGGTTATGAGAACAGGTTATGCCATTGAATATGATTGCATCAATCCAATGCAATTAAAACACTCATTAGAGTTTAAAAATATTGAAGGTTTCTTCAGTGCTGGACAAATGAACGGAAGTTCAGGATATGAAGAAGCTGCAGCTCAAGGATTAGTAGCTGGTATTAATGCTGCGCTTAAAGTTGAAGGCAGAGAACCTATGATTATTGACCGTTCAGAAGGTTATGTAGGGGTTTTAATTGATGATTTAGTAACTAAAGAAACAAGAGAACCTTACCGTATGATGACTTCTAGAGCTGAATACAGACTTCTTTTAAGACAAGATAATGCGGATCTTAGACTTACACAAAAAGGTTACGAAGCAGGCCTTATCTCTGAAGAAAGATATGCAAAATTCGTAGCAAAAAGAGAAGCTATTGAAGCTGAACTTGAAAGATTAAAAACAGTATTCGTAGGAACAAGTGAAAAGGTACAAGCTATTTTAGAAGCAAAAGGTAGTACATTACTTCGTTCAGGTATTTCTTTAAGTGAAGTCTTAAAAAGACCAGAACTTGAGTATGATGATTTCAAGGAAGTAGATACAGATAGACCAGAACTTCCATTAGAAGTTATTGAACAAGTTATGATTGAACTTCGTTATGAAGGATATATTGTAAGACAACAACGTCAAGTAGAACAATTTAAACGTCTTGAACGTCGTTTAATTCCAGAAGATATCAACTATGATGATGTTTATAGCTTAAGACTTGAAGCAAAACAAAAACTTGAACAAGTAAGACCTATTTCAATTGGTCAAGCTTCTCGTATTTCAGGAGTTTCACCAGCTGATATTTCTATGTTATTAGTATACTTAGAACAAAAAGGTCGTATGGAAAAAGCTCAAAACAGTGAAAAAGAGGAATGTTAATGGATCAAAGAGAGTTATTAGTTAATGGTGCAAGAGAGCTGGGTGTAGAGCTCTCAGAAAGACAAGTAGAACAGTTTATGATGTATAAGGCACTTTTACAAGAGTGGAATGAGAAAATGAATTTAACGGCTATTACAGAGGATATAGAGGTTATTACAAAACATTTCTTAGACTGTATGACAGTAAATAATGCTTTAGACATGAGTGAAGAAAGAACTGTAATTGATATTGGAACAGGAGCAGGATTCCCTGGTCTTGTAATGAAAATTGCCTTTCCAAATTTAAAAGTAACTTTAGTAGATGCATTAAAGAAAAGATTAGTTTTCTTAGAAGAAGTAATTTCTAAATTAGAACTTACAGATATCGAATGTATCCATTCTAGAGCAGAGGATTTAGGAAAAAATAAGGCGTATAGAGAAGGCTTTGATATTTGCGCATCTAGAGCTGTAGCGAACTTAGCTGTACTTAGTGAATATACATTACCATTCGTAAAAGTAGATGGCTATTTAATCGCTTTAAAAGGTCAAAAATTAGATGAAGAATTAGAGCAAGGTAAGAAAGCTATTAAAATCTTAGGTGGAGCATTAGATCAAGTTGTAGATGCTAAAGTACCATTTACAGATTTAAATCATAAAATCGCTAAAATTAAAAAGGTAAAGCCGACTGCTAATAAGTATCCTAGAAAAGCAGGAGAACCAACAAAAGCACCTTTAGGTGTGGAAAAATAACTAATAAAGGAAGCTATCAGATAAAAATACTGATAGCTTCTTTTTTATGAAATGATTGTGGATAATTAGATAAAAGTTAAGGTATAAGGTAGTCACAATTTATAAACAAGAAATAAAATGTATGTAAATAGTTATTCACATAGTAAAAAGATATTGAGGATAACTGTGGAAAACAAATAGCATTATGAGAAGTTAAAAATGGAATTGTAAATATGTTTTGCTACAGGTTGATGAATAAATTTAAGGATTACATAAGAAATAGGGGGTAATAGAAGAGAAAAAAGCTTGTAGAAGTAGGATAAGAGGAAAAAAATAGCCCTAAATGCCCAAAAAATCAAAAAATTTAAAATCGCGACCTCGCTTCGCGAGGTATTAAGGTATATCAAAGTAATAAAAGTAGAGATAATCCATAAGAAGATTAGTAAATAATATGCGGCGGCGGGAGGGGAGAGGGGATAAGAATATGGTAGTAAATAAGGTATAAAAGGTGTGGAAGTAATAGGAAAAATACAAGTTTAATTTTGTGGATAAAAAATTAATGAGATAGAGTAAGAAAGAGTTGTGGATAAAAGAGATATATTTTATAAATAAAAAAGCTATCCACAGAATCAACAAGTTTTACACAGGAGCAAACTATTTGACTTTATATGTGGATAGCTTAGGGAGAATTGTGAATGATTTTGTATGAATATAGTTTTTAAAAGTAAAATATGCTATACTGATAAGTAGCAAAACGTTATTTTAGAGGGGAGCAGAATAAATGCAAAAAGATTTAAAGATAGAAAATGTTGCTGTAGATCGTGTTAGACCAAATCCTTATCAGCCAAGAAAGGTTTTTTCTGATGCCGCTCTACAAGAACTTGCAAATTCTATTTTAGAACATGGATTAATGCAACCTATTACTGTAAGAATGGTAGGCGATTCATATGAACTTATTGCAGGTGAAAGAAGATTAAAAGCTTCTAAATTAGCAGGTCTTCAAACAATCCCAGCAGTTATAGTTGAAGTGAATACCAAGGACAGTGCAGTACTAGCCCTTATTGAAAACTTGCAACGTGAAAACTTAAACTTTTTAGAAGAAAGCCAAGCATATCATACGATTATGCAGGACTATGGATATACACAACAAGAGTTAGCTAATACATTAGGCAAAAATCAATCAACAGTTGCTAATAAACTAAGAGTCTTAAAGTTGTCATCAACAATCCAAAAACTTTTAATTGAAAATAACCTAACTGAAAGACATGCGAGAGCATTATTAAAATTACCAGATGAAAAATTCCAATTGGTAGCTCTTGAAAAGATTATTAAACAGGAACTTAATGTGAAAAAATCAGAGCAACTGATAGAACAAATGTTAGTAGATATTACAAGAGAAAATATGATTCAACATAAAGCAAATCAAAAGGTTAAATCATATGTTAAAGATATGAGGCTTGTAACAAATACGATTACACAAGCTGTAAGTATGATTCAAAAAGCAGGTGTAGATGCAAAATACACTATGAAAGAACAAGAAGACGGATATGAAATCAGAATTAAAATTCCTCTTAATTAAATTAGAGAAAAGTAAGGGATTATTTATAAAGGCAGCTACTCAAAATTAAAGTAGCTGCTTTTTAAAGGAATAGGTTAATCTATCTTTAACATTACCTTATTTTAAAAATATAAAAATAAGGCAATGCTAAAGATAGATAACTATGTTCTTTGAATGGAAAACTTGCTATGAAATAGATATTTAGTTACAATATAATAATATAAAATAAGGTCGAAGGAGCATAAAAATGAAAGATTTTAAATTAGAAATCGCACAACTTTTAAATGAAAAGATTAGCAGCTTATCAGTAGATGAAATCTACAGCATGATTGAAGTTCCAGGAAATGCAGCAATGGGAGATTATGCATTCCCTTGCTTTAAATTAGCAAAAGAGTTAAGAAAAGCACCTCCAATGATTGCAAAAGATATTGTTGATGAATTCGGTGAAGTAGATTTCTTAGATAAAGTAGAAAACGTGAATGCATATATTAACTTCTTTGTAAACAAAGTAGAATTTGTAAGAGAAGTTCTTACAGACGTATTAACAGAAAAAGAAACATACGGTTTCGCAAAAGAGAAAAACTTAGGAAATGTAGTAATTGACTATTCATCACCAAACATTGCAAAACCATTCCACGTAGGACACTTACGTTCAACTGTAATCGGAAACAGTTTATATCAAATTTTCGAAGCACTTGGTTATAACTGTGTAGGGGTTAACCATTTAGGTGACTGGGGAACTCAATTTGGTAAATTAATCGTAGCTTACAAAAAATATTCTAGTAAAGAAGAAATCGAAGAAAAAGGTATTTCTGAGTTACTTAGAATCTACGTATTATTCCACGATGAAGCTAAAGAACATCCAGAAATGGAACAAGAAGCTAGAAACTACTTCACAAAAATGGAACAAGGTGATGAAGAATCATTAGCATTATGGAGATGGTTCAAAGAAGTAAGTTTAAAAGAATTTGAACGTGTTTATAAATTATTAGGTGTAGAATTTGATAGCTTTAATGGTGAAGCATTCTACAATGATAAAATGGATGCAGTTATTAAAGAAATGGAAGACAAAGGTCTTATTGAAGTAGACGAAGGAGCTAAATTAGTTCGTTTAGATGAAGAAAACATGGCACCATGTTTAATTACTAAAAATGATGGTAGTTCATTATATGCAACTCGTGATATCACAGCTGCTGAGTACCGTAAAAAAACATACGACTTCAAAAAATGTATCTATGTTACAGCTCTTCAACAAAACCTTCACTTTGCTCAATGGTTCAAAGTAATTGAAAAAATGGGTCATGAGTGGCATAAAGATTTAGTACACGTACCATTTGGTATGGTAAGTATGGAAGATGGCGCTAAACTTTCTACAAGAAATGGTAATATTATTTTCTTAGAAGATATTTTAAGAGAAGCTGTAGATAAAACAAAACAAATTATTGAAGAAAAAAATCCAGGTCTTGAGAATAAAGAAGAAGTTGCTAGACAAGTAGGTATCGGGGCAATCGTATTCGATGATATGTATAACAACATTATTAAAGATATTCAATTCTCATGGGAAAGAGCATTAGACTTCAATGGAGAAACAGGTCCATACGTACAATATGCTCATGCTAGAGCTTGCAGCGTACTCCGTAAAGCTGGTATCGAATTAGATAGCATTCCTAACTTCGATATAGATTACACAGTACTTGCAGATGAATCAACAGTAGCATTAATTAAAGAAATTGCAGATTTCAAAACTACAATTAAAGAAGCTGCAAATAAATATGAACCATCATACATTGCTAGATATGCAGTAGATGTAACGCAAGCGTTTAACAAATTCTACAACGAAAATCCAATACTTGTAGAAGATGAAAAAGTTAAAAATTCACGTTTAGCAATCGTTGTTGCAACTAAGTATGTTCTTAAAAATGCATTAGCATTATTAGGAATCTGTGCACCAGTACAAATGTAATTTAAATAATAAATTATTTTACCAGGTAAAAGAAAGAGATAGAAATAAACTATAAGTTTGTTTCTATCTCTTTTAAGTTTAAGTTATTATAGTTAAAGATTTATTTCAGTAAATATATTAAAATAAGGATATAGTAGTAAACTAAAATAGATATAGTTTCAATTCTAAATCTAGGTATATATGAAAGGGAAGGTTTTATGCAAGAAGAAAAAGAAATGAAGTTTAAGACCACTATTAATAAAGAGGATTATCGTTCAATGGTATACTTTAATGTATTTACTAAAACTAAGATTAGAGCAATATTATTTGTATTAATTAGCTTAATAGTAATTACAGAATTAGTATTAAACTTTTTAGGAATCTACGAAATAGAAGGATTTTATTTATACTTTGATTATTTTGCAGTAGCCGTTTTAGTTTTATTACCAATAGAAGTAGAACTTATATGTAGAAAGATGATAAAAACAGATAAATGTAGTTTGGGTATAGAAAAAGAAATTACTATTAATAATGAAGGAATTATATGTATAGATCAGAATTCTAATAGTAAATTTGAATGGTCATTAATGTATAGGGCATATGAAAGTAATCAGTACTTTTTAATATTTATAAATGCACAACAAGTATTTATTATTCCTAAACAAGATTTAAAAGAAAATGAAATTAAAGAACTTCGTACAATTATTAATAGAAAACTTCTAAGCAAAAACAAATTAAAGAGAAAATAATAAAAGTATAAAGCAAAATGTTCCACGTGAAACACTTTAGGTAGTGTTTCACGTGGAACATTTTTATATGACAAAATATAATTAGTAGAGGACAAAAATATCTATGCACATATTAATGAAGAGATATTATACTAATCCTAATTATTCAATTTATAAACAATAAGATTGGTAAAAAATTATAAATAAAAAGTATGGTGGTAATTAATTAATGATAAATATATAC
>USPX01000045.1 GCA_900556665.1 uncultured Eubacteriales bacterium | reverse complement strand
AAAACCTTTGTGCCAGCTTGATTTAAGCGGCTTTGAATTTGTGCATAATTAGGCATATAGGCTGTGCTATTAATCACCTTATTATTTTTACTTTGCCACTGAGTACTTGCATAGCTAATTTGTAAGGCTATTTTATCTTTGTTTATGGTCTTTGTAGCTTCTTTTAAGGTTTGATATACTTCATTAATTGGTGTAATTGGGGTATTGGTTATACCCATTTCTTGCTCTGACTTTGTGAGTTTCTTAGCACCATAATCGTGTGCCATGACTATGACATGATCAGCCGCGCTCCCTATGCCTTTATAATCATAGCCTTTAAAATACGTAGTTGGTTGCACCGCTACATTAAGTTTCTTCCCCTTGGCTTTAAGGGCTACCTTAAGTTCTTTTAAGAAAGTAACATAAGGCTGCTTAAGGCCTACATCTGTAAATTGTTCAAAATCAATAGTTACACCCTGGAAGCTTCTTGTTTGACCATCTTTTGTCATACCTTCACATAAGTCTATAATTTCTTTTATAAGGGCACTACGTTTTTGGCTATCTTTTAAAAGTGTACCTGCCTTATTCCCTTTATTATCATAATAAACCATTAAATAAGCTTCTACACCATTATTTTGAGCTTCATCTACTGCCTTCTCAAAGCCTGTTGGTACTTTAAAATCTCCACTTGTTGTATTAATCTTGAAACTATCAGAATCTAAATGGGCCCAACCAAAACTAATGGCATCATAGTCTTTGATTTTATCCATTTGACTACTTGAGCTAATGGCATAACAAGCATGTTGCCATTTTAAAGGTGTATTTAACTTGGCTTGTATACGGCTTAAAATCGTCTTAGCACTTTCGCTACTTAAATTACCTTTAGGATTAAAACTTGTTTCACTTGTACCACTCATAAGATTTAAAGCCTTTACTAAATTAATTTCTCCTTTATGTGTCGTTACATCTTTAAAGGTATTTTGACCTGCATAAGCTTTAGCTAAACTTGTATAGCCTAATTCTTCTACAATCAGCACGGCTGCTTCTTCCCTTGTTAAATCCCCTTCTAAACTTGTATGTACTTTATTGCTGCCTATTTGAAGCGCATCTAAATTTTGTGCAAAGGCTGCCTTACTGGCATTTGCACCATATGCCATACTTGATACGCTAAGCCCCATCACCATAATTGTTATCCATTTTCTTAAGTTTTTCATATTAGCCCCCTTAATATCTTATAAATCATTTTAAGTATAATCCTTTTATGTTACAGTCTCATAACATTTTTAATATTTATAAATAACATTTAATAAATATTAAAAAGCGCATATAACAAACTATACACGCTTTTTATACTATATATAAAATATAATAAGAGTTCACTAGCTATCCATACTTTCTGATTACAGCTGCTTAATTATTTCCTCCAACTGTTCTTGAGACAATAATTTGCCTACTTTACTGCTCCCCTACTTATCAAGTGCTTCTGAAATTTCATTCACCATTGTTTCAGTTGATGTAAATCCACCACCTGATGTATACCATACGTTAGCATCTAAATAAATGATGTGATCATTTTTGTAAGCATCTGTTGTTTTGATTAAATCATTATCAAATAATTGTGCTGCTGATGTGCCGCCACCTGCTACTGCTGCGCGATCTACTACGAATAAGTAATCTGGGTTTTGTTCTACAACATATTCAAATGATGCGTTTTGACCATGTGTTGATACTGCAATTGTTTCATCTACTGGTTTAATGCCAAATGTATCATGGATGATTGCAAATCTTGAACCTGGTCCATATACACTAAATGCACCATCATTGGCAAGGGCAATAAGTCCATTTACATCTTTTTGCGTTGCTTTTGCCTTAAGCGCTTCTACATCCGCTTCTACTGCTGCAACTTTTTCAGCTACTTCTGCTTCTTTACCAAAGATTTCTCCTAAGTAATTCATATTTGTTTTGAATGATTCCATATAATTGGCATTATCTACTGCTAAACTAATTGTTGGTGCAATTTTGCTAAGTTCTTCATAATAATCAGCTTGTCTACCACCAATGATGATGAGTTCTGGCTGAAGGGCATAAATCGCCTCCATATCTAATTCTTTTAATGAACCTACGTTTTCTACGCCTTCTCCTGCATATTCATTTAAGTATGCTGGAAGTTTACTACTAGTTGGTACTCCTGCTACTTCTACATCTAAAACTTGAAGGGCATCTAAGATACCAAGTTCTGCAACTACGATGTTTTTAGGATTTTTAGGAACTTGTGTTTCTCCTAAATCATGTTTCACTGTAACTGTTTCAGCTTCTACTTGATTTTCTACTGCTGCCACTTCTCCTGTCTTTGTTTGAGCGCCACATCCTGTAAAAGCTAATGTCATTGCTGCAAGTGCTGTAAATACTAATTTTTTATTCATTGTAGTTTCTCCTTTTATCTATCTGTTTGTCTATAATTGTTTACTATAATTTATGAGTTTCATTCTCATTAAGACTTGTTTTTTTAGCAGACTCTAAGAGTCTGCTAAAATCTATCATTTAGAAATATACACAAATGTTTTGTCCATTAATCTCTTGTACATTAAATGGCATTTCGTAAATCTCTTCTAAAACTTCTTTTTGAATAATTTCCTGAGTAGGTCCTTCTTTGGCAATCTTGCCATCTTTAAGGGCTACAATATAATCTGAATAACATGAAGCAAAGTTAATGTCATGAATAACAATAATAACTGTTTTACCTAACTCATCTACTAACTTTCTTAAGATTTTCATAATCTCTGCTGAATGCTTCATATCTAAGTTGTTAAGTGGTTCATCTAATAAGATATATTCACTATTTTGTGCAATAACCATGGCAATATAAGCACGTTGTCTTTGCCCCCCACTTAATTCATCTAAATAACGATCTTGAAGATCTGTAAGCTGCATATACCCTATGGCCTCATCAACTTGTTTTTCATCTTCTGCTTTTAAATTCCCGCCACAGTGTGGGAAACGTCCAAAACTTACAAGTTCACGAATTGTAAGGCGCATATTAATATTGTTAGATTGTTTTAAAATCCCTATTTTCTTTGCAAGTGCTTTTTGATCCCATGTAGTGATTTCTTTCCCGTCAATTAAAACCTCACCACTATCACGTTTCATTAAGCGTGTCATAATAGAAAGTACTGTACTTTTCCCTGCACCATTTGGGCCAATGAAAGAAGTGATTTTTCCTTCTGGAATTTCTAGTGATACATTATCTACTACTTTTTTGCTACCATACATTTTTGAAATGTTTTTCACCTGAATCATTGTGTACGTCCTTTCATTAATAAGTAAATAAAGTAAATACCACCGATAAAGTTAATAATAATACTTACGCTGACACCAAACTTCAATAAATGTTCTGCTACATACTGACCACCTATTAATGCTACAATGCTTATTAAAAGAATTGTAAAGCTTAGTGTACTATGTTTATACGAATGCATCATATATCTTGCAATATTTACAACTAATAGTCCTAAAAAAGTAATTGGTCCAACAAGTGCTGTAGAAGTAGCTGTTAAAATAACAACGACTACAAGCATACGTTTTACCATTTTATCATAATCTACGCCTAAGTTAATCGCTTGATCTCTTCCAAGTCCCATAACATCTAATACTTTCATAAATCTTGCACTGTAGATAAATGATCCAACAATAGCAATTGTTGCAAGTGTTAATACCTTTGTATTAATATTATTAAAACTTGCTTGTGATTTATCTTGAATTGTTAAGAATTCATTTGGATCCATTAAAACTTGCATAAAAGTTGTTAAACTCTCAAATAAAGTGCCAATGATGACCCCTATAAGTAATAAGAAAAAGATATTATTACTTTTCTTACTAAATACAAGTTTATAAAAGATAACTGATGCACCAAGCATAACCCCTGTTGTTAATAAGAAGTTTGCATTGGCATTTACAATTAACCTATGTGTTGAGCCTAATAAGAATACAATTGCTGTGTTAAGCAGCATATATAATGAATCAAGCCCTAATATACTTGGTGTTAAAATGTGATTGTTTGTAATTGTTTGGAATACCAGTGACGAAAAGCCTACTGCTGCTCCTGTTAAAATAATGGCATATACTCTTGGAATGCGTCTTGAAAGGGCATAGCCATAAGCTTTTGGATTAAGTCCTGTTAATAAGTATAATGCCACAAGCACAATACTTGCGATGATTAACACGGCTAAAATCTTTTTATCTTGGGCTTTAACCTTCATTTTTTGCCCTCCTTAAAATAATATAAAGGAATAACCCGCCACCAATTGTGCCTACCATCATCCCTATAGATACCTCAAATGGATAAATAATAAGTCGTCCTATAATATCACAAATGAGTAAGAAAATCGGTCCTAAAAGTGCTGTATGGTAAAGAGAATTCTTTAAGTTATCTCCTGCATACATTGTTACGACATTAGGAATAATTAATCCTAAAAAAGGAATATTCCCTACTGTAATCATTGTTACAGATGTAATAAGTGCTACAATCCCAAGTCCTACATTCACGATAAGATTGTAATTAAGTCCTAGGTTTGTTGCAAAATCTTCACCCATCCCTGCAATTGTAAATTTATTTGCATACATAAACCCTACAATTACTACAGGTACACTTAAATAAAGCAGTTCATAATTTCCTGACATAATGAGTGATAAGTTACCTTCCATCCAAGATGAAATATTTTGTACTAAATCATATTGATAAGAAAAGTATGCAGTGATTGAACCTACTACTTTCCCCAACATCATCCCTACTAATGGAACGAATATAACGTTCTTTACTTTAATTGATTTAATCATTTTCATAAAGACAACTGTCCCTATCATTGAAAAGATAAAAGCAATCATCATTTTAGCCATTGTTCCAGCCTCACCAAACCAGATCATTCCTACTAAAAGACCTAATTTCGCAAAGTCTGTTGTCCCAGCCGTAGTTGGTGCAACGAATTTATTTCTACTAATTTGCTGCATAATAAGCCCACTAACGCTTAATCCTACCCCTGCTACAATAATAGCTATAAGGCGTGGCAGCCTACTAATTATTAATAGCTGAATTTTATCTTCTCTTAAAGTTAAAATATCGTTTATTGTAAGGCTACTTACTCCCACAAATAAAGAAATAACAGCTAATATAACAAGTATGGCTACAAGATATCTTTTCTTTATACTATGCTTCACCAGTAAGCCTCCTTTTGACATCTTATATTTAACAATGATATAATATTTAAATTAATATATTGATAATCGATTTCATTTATAATAATATCTTAACAAGAAATCATTATCGTGTCTTATAAAATATTTAGATTTCTTGCAATATCTTTAGGTAAATAGGAGGACAACATGCCAAATCTTGAATTAATAATGACTACGATGGAACATTTTCATCATTGTACACTTTTGCCTATTCGTTTTTTTACTAATTTAAATACAACACCTGATATTTATCATTTTGGTTGTTCACTTATAGACTTGGGCATCTTAAAAAAATATACAACTAAAGAAACATTAACGGAGCTTATCCGTTCATTACCGGAAAAAAAGGTCATTCACCATCAATTAGCAGAAGATATTTACTTAACTTTCTGCCCTGTAAATATAGATCATATAGAAGATGGCTCATTTGTAATTGGTCCCTATACAACCAATCTTAAAAGTGATTCCAATTTAGCCTTTAAACCACTTCACTGTATGCCACACTTATTAGTATTACTTGATAACTTACAAGCACATGAAAACGAACTTACATCTCATAATTCAGCTACTTTTCATCAGCATGCCTTAAATGAAGAAAAAATAGATGATTATAGCTACCATGTTACTAAGGCGATTATCTATATTGAGCAAAATTATTATAAACACCTTACATTACAAAAGGTTGCAGATTATTTAGGTATTAATAAGAGTTATTTCTGTACTATTTTTAAAAAAGTAATGAAACAATCCTTTTGCACATATGTTCAAAACTTCCGTATTGAGAAAAGTAAAGACCTTCTTATTCATACAAATGATTCTATCTTAAATATTGCCCTAAATACTGGTTTTAGCAGCTCTAGCTATTTTAATAATACCTTTAAAAAAATTGTAGGACAACCCCCCCTTGAATACCGCCAATCTCATCAATAATATACTAAAAAAGGAGACATCATCCTAATGTCTCCTTTAAATCCAATATTATATTTTGCCTCTATATATAAATTTCTAACTAAATAACTACTAAAATACCTATGCAAATTATTATTGCGATACTTAAAATGCCTGCTACTAAGATGCCTAACTTCTGTATACCATTTAGTTCTATTTTATTTTTAGGCTCTTGGTATTGTTTCATCTTAGATCTCCTTATTTATTTGTATATTCCTTAATCTTCATCCAGTCATATTCAGCTGTTAATCTTACTGTACCATCATAGTGTCCAAGCCAGCTGTCTACACCTGTTCCTGGCCATGTATTCATCATGAGTTTACCAGGTGTTTGAGGAATATTTTCTGTAGCTGTATAAACTGGTTTACCATCTACATACCAAGTAATCGCATCTGGTTGCCATTCAAATCCATATTCATGAAACTCTTCAGATGCATCAAAACCTAAATCATAAACATATTCATGTTCTCCTACTCCATTTGTAAAGTAATTGAATTGCACCTTTGTTGTGTCTTTTCCTAAGAACTCAATATCAATCTCATCCCAAGGATTGTTATCACTAGGTCCTGTATATGTAAAGAACGATGAAACAACACCTACATTTTTAATGGGCTTCATACGTACTTCATACATTCCGTAGTGGAAGAATTTTCTTGTACGATATTCTCCACCTGACCACTTAGGAGAAGCACCTTCTCCATCTTCATCAATACTAAGTGTCATTTTTCCATCATTAAACTGTACGTTATCTTCGCGCCATGTACAGTCAAACATACTCCCATTACTCCAACCATTAGCTTTTTCCATTAATGTATTATCATGAGCTTCAAATTGATTTTCAAATCCAGCTACATTTTCTAGTTCGTTCATGTCTTTGTCCTCCTCTGTGACCTCCTTATTTACTTGTACTGCCTGTGCTTGTTGTACATTTGCATTTTGACACCCTACAAGCATGAGACCTAGCCCAACTAAAATACCATATCGCCTCACATCTTTCTCCTTTCTAGAACTCACATTTGTCTATATGATAAGTATACGAGAACACACTACTTGACGTAAGCCCATAATATTACGATAAGACCTGATAAAATTAATTAAACTAAATTTTCAATCAGACAACCTGGAAATGAACGTATTTTCATCGATTTCCCCTTTAATTAATTCAGCTAATGCTTCATAATACTGTGCACTTTTATCTTTATCTAAAATCTGATCATAAGCTGGATGTTGTCCCTTATCTGCCTGAATGCGAAAACATCCATATAAAGTTTTAAACTGCACTTCATCTATAATTTGATCTTTATAAGCTGGTAAGCCTACACCATACTTCCTAATAGCTAATTGTGAAATGTCATACATCATATTTAAGTATAATGCTTTAAGCTCTTTATCTTGAGCTACTTTACTATTTTTACTAATTACCATCAAATCCGAATAACCACCTATATTATAGCCAGGTTTATCATTTGGAAATGGCATTACTTTTACTTCTTTCTTTATTTTAGATTCATCATCATCAATACTAGAAGAGGCCCAGCTCCCATATACAAGCATAGCGGCTTCTCCCTGCGTAAATATATGTGAAGCGTCATAAGCATCACTATCTAAATATGTACTTTGCCAAGGTTCTAACTTCGCAATCTCCACCATCTTCTGGGCTGCTCTACGAAACTGTGGTGTATCAAATTTGCTTGGATCAGCCGCCGCTTTATAAATGCTATCTACGTCCCCTTCACCTAGAACAAATGCCATATAATATAACGAATTTAACCACTGCTCTTTCATTCCACCTGCCAGTGGTGTAACGCCATTGGCCTTAAATATTTTAATAGCCTCAATAAATTTATCATAAGTTGTAGGATATTGTACACCATATTTCTTAAATAATTCTTTATTACAAAATAAGCTTACATTCC
Organism: uncultured Eubacteriales bacterium; assembly: GCA_900556665.1. Next base: position 3,829 of record USPX01000045.1, on the reverse strand, counting down.
ATCCATATATTGGTAGCGCATAAATTTCATCATTAAAAGTCATTCCATCCAAAGCATGTGGCAAACAGAGTTCTTCAAACTTTGTCTCTTTTAAACTTTCAGTAACATCTGCAACTAAATCTAACTCTACATATTTCTCTAAATTACCATATCCCCATGTGAAAAATATATCTGGTAATTCATTTGTAATTGCTGCATTTTGTATATTGGATTGATAAACATCATTCTTAAAACTTGTTATTTCAAAGCCTATATTCTCGTTTTCATATTTCTTAGTCACTTCTTCAAGCATTGTTTGCATATCTCCATGTAGTGTCCATATGGTGATGATTTCCTTCTCTTGATTTAAATGTGCATATGCATTTTTCTTTTGTACATCTGAATAAATTCTAAATAATAATATGCTTAAAATAAGCCCCAAAAACACCACTATACCAATGATGATTCTATTAATTAATTTATCGTCTTCCATTTGCCCTATCTCCTTATTGCCCTATTTTATATACATGGAATTTTAAAACACACAAAACAACCTTGCATGATACAAGGTTGTTTTATGTAATTTATTAGGCTTTTACAGCTCCAGCAGTCATACCACTGATGAATTGTTTTTGAAGTCCGAAGAAAATCATAAGTGGTGGTAATGTTGTTACACAACCAGCTGCCATTAATAAATCGTAACGGTTTTGGTAGTTTCCAACGTATAAACGAATACCTACTGGGATTGTAGCAACATCTGATGAAGTTGTTAATACCCAAGCGAATAATAATTCGTCCCATGCCATAAGGAAAATATAAATACCTGTTGCAATGAGTCCAATTCTAGCGATTGGTAAGATTACTTTTAAGAAAGCTTCAAATCCACTACATCCATCAATGATAGCTGCTTCTTCTAACTCTTTTGGAATCCCTGCGAAGAATCCTCTTAAGATCCAGATACTAAATGGAATGTAGAATGCTGAATATACTAAGATTAACCCAGCGTATGTATTGATAATTTGAATTCCTAAAGTTTCTTGAATTTTAATAAACATGAGATAAAGTGGTAATAAGAACATGATCCCTGGTACCATTTGTGTTGCAAGTACAGCTGCACCGAATACCCCTGAACCTGGGAATTTAAATCTTGCTACTGCATATCCTGCAAATGTTGCGATACTTAAAGCTACAATTGTTGTGATGCCACATACAATTACACTATTTTTGAAATAGTTGAAGAAGTCAACGTTCTTCCACATATCTACGTAGTTTTCCCAATGGTTAGGTATACCTATTTTACCAGTGGCAATATCACTTTGTGTCATGAGTGATGTTAAGATCATCCATGCGATTGGGAAGAGGGCTGCTATTACAAATAGCCATACAATAGCAGTTCCAATTCCATCTAATATTCTTTTTCTTCTCTTATATTGAGATAAGCTTTTTGTTTTCTTCACTAGTCATTCACCACCAAATCATCTTGGAATACTTTATACCATAATGCAACTAATCCTAATACACAAATCATAACGATAACTGTTGCTGCTGCCCCAGGACCGAATTGCCAGATTTGGAATGAGTTACGATTAATATTTGTCATGAGTAAGTCCCCATATTTTCCTGGGAAACCAGCTCCGTGACCGAACATCATGGCTACGATATTAAATGAGTAAATATAATTAATAATACCATTTAATATTTGAATTGATAAAACAGATCTTAATAAAGGTAATGTAATACTTTTAAATTGTTGCCATGCATTAGCTCCATCAATTTCTGCTGCTTCATAATAATCTACAGGAATTTGTTGTAAGCCTGCTAAAAGCATAAGCATTACAAAAGGTACTGTTCTCCAAATTGTAGGGATAATGATTGCAATAAGTACTCTAGGACCTGTTAACCAATAAGGACCTTCTGGAATAAGATGAAATACATCTACAAGAAGTCTATTGATAACCCCATCTTGTTGCCACATGAATCCCCATAATAAACCAACAACGAATGATGGTACAACCCAAGGTGTCATTAATAATGTTCTTGCAAGACCTTGGAACTTGAATTTTCTATTTAGTAATATTGCTAGTAATAAACCAATGCCAATTACTAGGAAACTACAGATTAATGAAAAGATTGCTGTATTTCTAAGTGCATCAATAAATCCTGAACGAATTGTACTTGTAGGATCAAATAACACAGTCCAATAGTTTTGAAGTCCTATAAAAGGTGCCCCTAAAAACTTTTTAAGTGTAAATTGATTAAGTTTTAAAAATGACATCCAAATCCCCGAAACGATAGGGATTAAGTGAACAACAAACATTGCAATGAGTGCTGGTGCAATTAAACCATATGCAAGCTTATTTTTCTTAATTTGTGATAATAAACTTCTTTTGACTGTGCCTTTTTTATTTAGCCCTTTTGCTACTTTACTCACTTCTTTTTACCTCCCGCACCAGTGTATTTAATGCATGTAATTTATTGTTCGTTGTAAATTACTGTACATTCACTAGCTGTTTGATCTAAGATTTCTTTTGTTTTAGCTGGATCGTATGGTCCGAATACACCCATAACATTGTCCCAAACATTACTTAAACCTTTTTGAAGAATTGTTTCTGATGGACCCCAACCTGCAACTGATGGATAAGCTTTACCGAAGTCAGCTTGTTCTTTGAAAGCTTGACGCATTTCTTCATTTGCAACGAAGTCTGTTTCATAAGCTGCTTTAACTGTTGGTAAGTTACCACATTTTTCTTGGTATGCAACTTGTGCTTCTGGTGTCATTAAGTATTCGATAACTTTGAATGCTGCTTCTTTGTTTTTAGATGTTTTGAATACTGATAATCCACTACCACCGAAGAATGCATATCTACCTTTTGGACCAGCTGGGAATGGTGCTGTACCAACTTTTTCAGCAAGTTCTGGTTTTTCTCTTCTTAAAGTTGCAATTTCATATGCTCCAGAGAACATTGTTGCAAATTCACCTTCATTGAATGCAGCTTCGATTTCAGCTGAGTTTTTCTCAAGACCTGGCATACTGAGTAATCCTTCTGTTGCAAGTTCTGTGTAGAATTTAATACCTTCTACAGCTTCATCTGAGTTGATTACACATGTTTTGTTATCTTCAGCGATAAATTCTCCGCCTGCTCCCCAAATCCATGGTGCATAGTTATGGATAACGTTCCAGTCATTTTTACCTGGCATACCGAGTGGTGTGATTTTTTTACCATCGATTTCGATATCTTTCATTTTTGTAAGCGCTTCTTTAAAGCTATCCCATGTTTCGAAATCTGTTTCTGGATTTACACCAGCTGCTTCACAAACGTCTTTTCTGTAGAATAATGCTCTTGTATCGATGAACCATGGTGCTGCGTATCTTTCATCGCCGCCACCTAAGATTTGTGTTGTTGGAAGTGTCGCTTCATAGAAAGCTTCTTCTCCTCCGAAACGATCATAAATAGGTGTTAACTCTTCTAAAGCACCCATAGCTGCAATAGCTGCGATTTGTGTTGTACCAAGTTGTGTGATATCTGGACCTTCACCACTTGTAGCTGCTGTTGTTAATTTTGTCCAAGCTGAACCCCAGTCTAATACTGTTGGTTGTACTTCGATATCTGGATTTGCTTCTAAGAATGGTTGTAAGATTTCCATGAAATCTTCTTCTGGTGTACCACTGTTAGGCATGAGCCACATTGTTACAACTGTTTTTCCTCCATCTTGAGGTGCGCTACTGCCTTCTGCACTAGCATTTGCTGTGTTTGTTGCTCCACCACCGCAGCCTGCTAATGAAGTTACTAATAATGCTGATACTAAAAGCTTAGATAATAATTTTTTATTCATATTTATCTCACCCTTT
>USPX01000044.1 GCA_900556665.1 uncultured Eubacteriales bacterium | reverse complement strand
ACTAGTTGAACTACGTATACGTTATACGCATTACATTTATCGTTAGGCGCAAACTCAAATAATTAAGTTTACTAAAATCTATCTTCATTGTGTTCAGTTTTCAAAGTACAATACTCATTTAGTATATCAACTCACTTGATATCTGTCAAGTATTTATTTTTTCATCAGCCCACTTAATGTGCTGACTCAAAGAATTATACTAGATTGTATCACTATTTGTCAACACATTTTATAAGCTTAATTGATTTTTATTTTCTTTTATCCATTCTGCACTCTTTTTGTAGTTTGGAAGAATCTCTTCTAACTTCTTATCTGCAGCTTCTTTATCTTTATAATTAATGTAACATAAACTGCTTACGATAACATAATCCATTACATCTACTGTTACCATACCTAATCTTACATTTGCAAAAATATTATTACTGTTAGCACGGAAGAATACATTTGCATCATCTGCTACTGTAATTTCTGTTGGTACTTTTTCAAATGCTTCCTTATATGCTTTTAGTCTTTCTTTAATTTTAGCTTCAACTTTTTCTTTATACCATTCAATAATAGCATTTCTAATTTCAGCTATATTATCTGTATTTGTCTCTACAACAAATTTACCTCTTGCCATTTTTACTTTAATAGGTGCATCTGCTACTTCAACAATCTCTAAACCATAATTTTTACCTAAGTAAGTGTACTGATCAAGTAATTTAACTTCTTCAACTTTTTGGATTTCTACTGCATTTTTTGTAAGTTCACTAGCAATCCAAGGAGCATGTCCTTTTACTTTATCCATTACAGCAAATACTGGTGTTCCAATTGGAGCCATTACACTAACTTTTCCATCAGCATCAATATTAATGGAGATTGCTCTAGTTTTTTTATAGGTTAGCTCATAAGTTATTTTGGTGCCTTTGTAATCAAAGTGTAGTTTCATTTTAGTACCCCTTCATTTTTTAATCCATGTTTAATTCTAAGAACAAACATTGTTTATTATATCAAATCCCATCAATTTTGTACATATCTAAGTTCACATATATGCCACTAAATATAATTTATTATTCCATTATTTCTATATTTTTATTTACATCAATAGTAATTTTTTATATTTATCACATTATTCTAATATGTTATAATATATAAAACCCCAAAAATATCCTATAATAGAAGATATTTTAATACAAGAAAGGAGATTGCAATGCCAAATAATAATAATAGTGAACTACAGGATTTCCAAGATTTTATAAGTACAGTTCTTATCCGCAATAAGAGTATTCTCGACCAAACAACAAAACTTCAAGATGCTTGCACCCATTTATGCCGTAACATTTCTAAGGCTTCGACAACTTGTGGTTGTATCACAATTAACGCCTCAAAGCAACCATATTTTATTAATGATGAAGTTTCTTTAGATGAACTTCGAACTTTACTTAGTTCACATGTTAACGGTACTTTATGTCCATCTTGTGAAGAACTTATTTCAAAAGAAATGGGACGTGTCCTATTTTATCTAGGTGCTATTGCAAATACATTCAACATTCCTCTTGATAAAGTATTAGAAGATGAAAAATATCGTACTTCTCTATTAGGGAAATACTCATTACGTTAATGAATCCTCCTATTATAATGGATAGAAATCCACCCTTTCACATAATATACTCACTAATATTGTGGTATAATAATTGCATATTACATAAGAAAAATACTAGGAGGTATATATGAATCTACGACCAAGAGCTGCTGCAGTCATTCTGAATGAAAAAAACGAATTGCTTGTTTTACGCCAAAAAGATCCTGTAACTCATTTTGAATGGTGGACACTCCCTGGAGGAGGTATGGAAGGCGAAGAAAGTGTCATTGATACAATTGTTCGTGAAGTTGAAGAAGAATGTAATGTCCACTGTCGCCCTATACGTCTAATCTATGTCAGCGAATATGTAGATTATAAAATCAACACACATCATTTAGGTCTTTTCTTTCTAACTCAAGTAGATGATATTGAAAACTTAAAACCTGGTATGGATCCTGAAGTGGAGGAACAATTTATTATAGATTGCCGTTTCATTTCAGAAGCTGATCTAAAAGCCTCTCATATTCCAATTTATCCACCTGTGTTTAAAGAGCAATTTTGGATAGATTTAAAAGATAATTTTATTAATCACGAAATATATCAACGCGGCCAAGTAACCACCTAATAAGTCATTTAAACTTAATTTAGGTGGTTACTTTTATAATTTATATCAAAGAAAAACAAAAAAAGAGATGGGCAAATAATTTTGCGCCACCTCTTTTTTGTCATTTAGAATCCTAATGGAAGTCCAAATGTAAAGAATCCGATTAATGCTGTTGACCAGATAACTAAGAATGCAATTGAGTAAGGGAACATTAAGCTTACTAAGTCACCCACTGAATACTCTGGTTTGTATTTTCTCATGAATACTAATATTAAACCAGCGTATGGCATAAGCGGTGTAATAATATTAGTTGATGAGTCAGCTACTCTATATGCAGCTGCTACGATATCTGGTGTCATATGATTATTTACTTGGTATAACATTGGTACGAAGATTGGCCCAAGTAACATCCATTTAGATGTCATACCACCAACGAATAAGTTGATAATCGCTGTTACAATGATGAAGCCAATGATAAGTAAGATTGGGTAATTTGAAAGTCCCATGTTTTGAAGTGCTGTTGCACCTAAGTAAGTAATATATGTTCCAAGTTGTGATTGGCTTAAAAGTGCTAAGAAGTTGTATGAGAAGAATGTAAGTACGATTACAGCACCCATTGAACTCATAGATTTAGACATAGCTCTAACAACGTCATCTGCTTTTTTGAACATACCAACTTTTACACCATAGAATAAACCTGGTACAAAGAATAAGAATGTAATAATTAAGATAATGTTGTCAAGGAATGGTGTTACTTTTTTACCTTCTTCAGTTACGAATGAAGCAAGAGGTCCCATACCAAGTACTGCTACGATAGCGATAGCAACTAAAAGACCAAGTCCAGCCCAAGCAAGAGCTTTATTCTCTTCTGGTTTAACTGTAAAATCATCAAGATTCATATCAGCTGGAATAACATATTCTTGTTTTTCAAGTTTTGGTTTAATAATTCTACTTGTAACAAATCCACCTACAAGTGTTAAGATGAAAGTTGATATTGCTACGAAATAGTAATGCATTGTTGATGCATTAAGTGCATTTCCTGCTGCATTAACAAATGGTATACCTTGTGCTTCAGCAAACGCTTTAGCATTTGTACCAAGGATAACGTCTACTGGTGTAGCTGGAAGTAAGTTTGCACTGAAACCAGCAGATACCCCAGCAAAAGCTGCTGCCATACCGATTAATGGATTTTTCTTAAGCCCTGCATATAAAAGACCTGCAAGTGGGATAAGAATAACGTAACCAGCATCTGTTGCAATACTACTCATAATCCCTAAGAATACAAGTACGTATGGTAAAAATTTATCTGATACTTTAAGTCCTACTTTTTTAATAAGTGTTGAGAGAAGACCTGATTCTTCAGCAAGCCCTACACCTAACATAACTACGAGAATTGTTCCAAGAACCCCTCCTCCGTATTGTAACCAGTTAGTTGTAAGTGCATTGTCAAAGATCCATCTGATGTTCTCTGCACTAAACATGTTTTTAATTTGGTAACTAATTGTACTACCATCAGCCGCTAATGTGCTGAATTCTTTGCCACCTAACGCTAAAGTGATAAGCATTGTAATCACATATAATCCCATAAAGATAATAACAGGATCTGGAATCTTTTTACCGATTCTTTCAATCAAAGATTGTTTACTTTTATCTTTGCCTTTCATAACATTCCTCCTCTTTTATTCTAACATAAGTATTTATAGAGCTTTTATATCACTCATTTTATGTTTCGTATATAAACAGCAACTTATTATGTTAACTCTTTTAACTGTTTCCCATTATAACAACAACTTTTTCATTTTGCAACATTTGTTTTACAAAAAAATTATGGTAACTTCTTTCTTTCCCCCACCACCAACCACTATATCCATTGATTATCATAACCTGCACAGCATTTTACTTTTCTAAAACTTGTTCTACAATTATCTAACCTATACTGACATTCGCAATTTACACAGCCCCTTCCTGCATATTTTTCACTTTTATACTTTCTACAAGGACCCTTCTTACCGTTTTATGTACACTTATCTTTATAGCAAAATAGCTTATATTGTGTTATGGTTAACATTAAGTGAGTAAATAATTTACTTGTATTTTCCAGTTGTATTTTTGTCTTTTATAAAGAAACATTTTTACAAAATATTTACTCAACTTAATCCCAAGATAAAATCGGAGAGTTATTACTATGAAAGTTATTGTAAACCAAAATACTTGTATCGGATGTGGACTTTGCGTTTCTATGTGCGAAGATGTATTTTGTATAAATGAAAATGGTCTTGCTCAAGGCACTACTGATACAATTATTGAGACTATGTTAGAAACTGCTACTGAAGTTGCAGACTACTGTCCTGTTAATGCAATCACTATTGAAGACTAATTTGGAGGCTATATATAAAGAAGGTATCTAGTTACTTCCTTATATATAGTCTATAAAATAAAAGGCTATTGAAATACCTCTTTATATTTCAATAGCCTTTTATTTTATTCATTAATTATTAGAATTTTTTCTAGAAGGGAATATTTTTGTCTTCCTCGAACACACTCCAAATAACTTCACTTAAAGTATTTTTTTCTATAATTTGTAGATTTTTTAATTTCAAATCACGTTGAATTGACTTTCTTGCTACATAAGCTTTCTGATATCCCATGCGATCTGCTTCACGAAGTCTAGCCTCTAAAGTTGGCACTCTTTTCAATTCTCCAGTAAGTCCAATATCCGCTATAAACAGTGTGCTATTAGGAATACTCTTGCCTTTTTCAGAAGATACCACACTCATAATAATGGCTAAGTTAGCTGCTTGTTCCTTTAACTTAAGTCCCCCTGTAGTTTTTACTACTACATTTTTATCATATAATTGAATCTTTCCACGTTGTTCTAATATAGAAATAAGTGTATTCAGTTGCTCACGTTTAATATTTTCACTAATACGTGATGGATATGGCGTAAATGAAGTACTTACCAAACTTTCTACTTCTACAATAATAGGTCTAGTTCCTTCTCTCACAACAGTTAAGGCACATCCAGATACTTTATCATCTTCTTCTCTGGCTGTCATAAAATATTCTGAAGGGTTTTCGATTGGTTCCATTCCTCTTTCTGTCATTGCAAAGAATGCTGCTTCTCCTGTAGAGCCAAAACGATTTTTAGAGGCAATAATCCCTCTAAGTTCTTCTCCACTTTCACCTTCTATAATAAGCACTGCGTCTACTAAGTGTTCTAAAGCTCTTACCCCTGCAATTTCATCATCCTTAGTCATTTGTCCTACTACAATAACAGCTCTTGGCTTTTTACTACCTTTAGCAACATGCAATAAAGCATTAGCACATTCCATTGTTTGTACAGGACTACCTGGTCTCGAACTATGCTCTTCCATAATAAAGGTTTGAATACTATCTACTATAATTAGGTCTGCGTCTACTTCTTCAATAACAGCTAATACATTATTCATACTGATATCAGAGTGAATCCAAATATTAGGATGCACTTCATCTAGTATACGTTCGGCACGATTTTTAATCTGCCCTTCACTTTCTTCTCCTGAAGCATACAATACATTAAGTCCTTGGCTAGCTATATCTTGTGCCACTTGTAATAATAATGTAGACTTTCCTGCACCTGGCCTTGCTGTAATGATTGTCATAGAATCTTTTACAATCCCACCACCCATTACACGATTAAACTCACTAATATTGGTAATAATGCGCTCTGATGTACTCCCTGAAACATCAATAAGCCTTTTGGTAGCTACACTCCCTTTTACCACACGTGAACCGCCAACTTTCCTTACAGGTTCTGGGGCTTGTTCAATAATTGTATTCCACTCCTTACATCCATCACATTTTCCTTGCCATTTTGAATAAACTTGTCCACAACTTGTACATACATATATTTGCTTTAGTTTTGCCATCTTTTATCTTTCCTATTCTATTAATAATTATTTCTCTTCTATATAAATTATAAGCTTTTCTTAGTATATACCAACTTTACTATTTTTGATACCAAATAAAAAACTACCTAAAGCATCCTTTAGGTAGTTTATCTATTTATTTCATTACTTTTTTTAATATAACTTCTTGTGCTCTTTTACCACAATCTACATTGAAACTTACTTTTCCTGATAAATTAGATTTAACATTTCCAACTGTCATATCATCAATCATAAGTTTGTACTCTGTATTAGTTTCTAATTCTAATGTAATTTGTGAACTTTCGTTTCCTTCTACATTAAAACTTACTTCTTGATCTGTTATTTTAAAATCATGAACAGTTGTACCTGGTAATGATTCATATACAAGTGCACCATCTCTCTTAAGTTTAGTTACTTCATAGAAAGTTTTTGCTTTGTATAATCTTCCTTCAACCTCAAAGTCTTCAACTTTAGTTTTTGATTGAAGTTCATAGTTTCCAAAGCTAAGTGCCCCATTTTCTTCTACCCTAATAATTTCATTTACAACAGCCATTGCTAAATCCTCCAATGCTTTCTCTCTTTAAATAATGTACTATTTACTTTATTATACATGATTCACTAAAAAAAGTATACATTTTTGATATTTTCTATTTTTGCTTGTTAAATACACACATTTCATCTTTAATACCGACAATCACTTTGTCACCTTCGCGTAAATTACCGGCTAAAATTTCATCTGAAAGTTTATCTTCTATATAAGTTTGAATTGTCCTTCTAAGTGGTCTTGCACCATAAGCCTTATCATATCCTTTATCAGCTAAGAAATCTAAAGCTTCTTTATCAAGTTCAATCTCAATACCTACATTTTTGCTAATACGTGTAATAAGTTTATTAATCATAATACTTGCAATAGCTCTAATATTTTCTGTTGAAAGTGGATGGAATACTATTGTTTCATCAATACGATTTAAGAACTCTGGCTTAAATGTACGTTTCACTTCTTCCATTACATTTTTCTTCATATCCTCATATGATTTCTTAGCATCTTCTGTAGATACAAATCCTACACGTTTTGGCTCAATAATATTTCTTGCACCAATATTAGAAGTCATAATGATAATTGTGTTTTTAAAATCAATACGACGACCTTTAGAATCTGTAATATGTCCATCATCTAAAATTTGAAGTAAGATATTAAATACATCCCCATGTGCTTTTTCAATTTCATCAAATAATACTACACTGTAAGGTTTACGTCTTACTTTTTCAGTAAGTTGTCCACCTTCATCATAGCCAACATATCCTGGAGGTGAACCAATCATCTTAGATACAGTATGTTTCTCCATATACTCAGACATATCTACACGAATCATTGCATTTTCATCACCAAACATCGCTTCAGCTAAAGCTTTAGTAAGCTCTGTCTTACCTACACCTGTTGGTCCTAAGAAGATAAATGAACCAATTGGTCTGTTTGGATCTTTAAGCCCCACTCTACCTCTTCTTACAGCCTTAGATACAGCTTTGATAGCCTCTTCTTGTCCAATGACACGTTCGTGTAAAATATTCTCCATATTACGAAGACGTTCTGACTCTTCTTCTGCTAAACGTTTTACTGGAATATGTGTCCAACTACTTACAATATCTGCAATATCTTCTTCTGTGACAATTTGGCTATTTTTAGTGTGCTTAGTATCCCATTCTACCTTTGCACTTGCAATTTGTTCTTTTACTTCATTTTCTTGTTGTTTGATTTCAGCTGCTTTTTGATATTCTTCACTAATAATAGCTTCTTCTTTTTCTTTAGCTAAATTAGCAAGTTTTTCTTCTAAAGCTTTTACATTAGCTGGTGAACTATATGCACGTAATCTCACTTTAGAAGCCGCTTCATCGATAAGGTCTATTGCCTTATCTGGCAAATAACGGTCTGCAATATATCTGCTAGAAAGTTTTACTGCTGCTTTAAGTGCTTCTTCTGTAATTTGTACTTGATGATGCACTTCATATTTATCTTTAATCCCTTTTAAGATTTCTAAAGTCTCTTCTGTTGTAGGTTCTTCTACTTGCACTGGTTGGAAACGTCTTTCTAATGCTGCATCTTTTTCAATATGCTTACGATATTCATCTAATGTAGTTGCCCCTACAAGTTGTATTTCCCCTCTTGCTAGAGATGGTTTTAAGATATTAGAAGCATCCATAGCACCTTCTGCTGCTCCAGCTCCTATAATTGTATGAAGCTCATCAATGAAAAGAATAACATCTCCCACTGTTCTTACTTCTTCAAGCACCTTATTAATACGCTCTTCAAATTCACCACGATATTTAGTCCCTGAAATCATTGTTGATAAATCTAGTGATACTACACGTTTATCTTTTAATAAATCTGGTATATTCCCACTAATAATTTTTTGAGCTAGTCCTTCAACAACTGCTGTCTTACCAACTCCAGGCTCACCTACAAGACATGGATTGTTCTTAGTTCTTCGAGAAAGAATTTGAATCACACGTTCAATCTCCGCTTCTCTACCTATAATAGGATCAAACTTTTCATCCTTTGCAAGCTGAGTTAAATCTCTACTATATTTGTCTAATGTAGGTGTCGTAGATTTTACCTTTTTATTGGTATCTTTTACTGTGCTAAAATTAACTTCTGTTTTTTGGTTACCACCAGTTAATACTTCCATTAAAGAACTTAATAATTTATTTGTATTAACACCTAATGTTTCTAATAATCTTACAGCAACACAGTTCTTTTCTCTTAACATACTGATAAGTAAATACTCTGTACCTATCCCATCTGTTCTGAGTTCTTTTGTAAATTGTGCACTCATCTCAAAGATTCTTTTCACTCTAGGTGTAAAATCTTTAGGAAGGGCGAGATTTACTACGCCCACTCCTATAACTTCTTTAATTTTCGCTAAAATATCTTCTTCGACTATACCACAACTCTCAAGTGCTTTTTTAGAAACTGAATTAGGAGAATGAATTAATCCTACTAATAAATGTTCTGTTCCTAAATACCCATGTCTAAACTCTGTCATGATTTGTTCTGCATATTCAATAGCAACTTGTGCTTGTGGTGTAAATTTAATTTCCATATATGCTCATCTCCTATCCTAGAGGTCTCATCTTAAGTCTTGGTTTTGTACTATTCAAACTTATTACCACAGTGAATACAATATGCTGCGTGAATATTATTGCCTGTATTACATACAGGACATACTTTCATCACTTTTACATTATCGCTTTGAACCTCTTCTTCAGGCCCTGCTGCATTTGTTGTTGGCTCATTCCAAGTGGTTTTTACATCTTCTTTAAAAGTACTAAAACTTGTTTTTTGAGTTGTTACAATATCCTCTAATCTTTTTTCTGCTTCGGCTATATCTTTTAGAAGTTCTGTAATCTTTTCATAAATAGCACCTTGAGTTTCATCATTATCACCCATTGCATATGCTTTATAATGACTTTCCCCTAATGCTTGATATAATTTCTTAAGCTCATTTTTCTTAGCAAGTAAATCAGTTCTAACACTTGCTTGATCAACTGACTTTTGTGTTTGACCTACTGCTTGTTTAATTGTTGTTTTAATACTATCTCCTAACTTACTAAAAATGTCTGCCATTTTTAATACCTCCCAAATATTTATTCCTCTATTTAATACATTATTTCTAGTCTATATATTTATCCTCTACTAAATATATGCTCATACTGCTTATAACTAGTACCTTATTTGCAATAAAGATTCTTTTATTTAGTGTAATAACGTTTCATTATAGCCATTATATTGGGAAAAAATAAAGTTACTATTAAGATAGAAATTAAGCTGTCTTATCCTTAATTTTTCTTTTCATTTTATCACACTTATTTGATATTTTAAACAAAAATACTATGAATAATACATTTATACTTTAAGATTTATCAGGACAAAAAAAAGAGACTTAATAAATAAGTCTCCGATACATTGACTATGTATTTAGTGCAAAACTAACTTTTATCCCCTTATCAACCTGAGCCATAAGCTCTTCATCTAAATGGCAAATTTTTTCTTTAAGTCTTTTTTTATCGATCGTTCTAATTTGCTCTAGGAGTATAACAGAATTCTTAACCAACTCATATTCTGCTGCATCAATCTCTACATGTGTAGGAAGCTTGGCTTTATTTATCTTCGAAGTGATTGCTGCACAAATTACTGTAGGACTAAATTTATTACCAACATCATTTTGTACTACGAGTACAGGTCTAATACCACCTTGTTCGGACCCTATAACAGGGCTTAAATCTGCATAAAATATATCTCCACGTTTTACTTGCACTTTTCCTCACACTCCGCTATGCGATCGTAATAAGACTGGACCTCACTTTCTGCTTGAAAACAAAAGTTAGAGAGGGCCAAATTAATAGCCGCCATTTCTTTATAGCCTCTTTTCATCGTATCAAATGCATATCCATCATAGGGGACTTTCTCTTTATTTCTATTGGAATGCACGAGATGATTATACATCATCTTGGATTCGTTTTTGCTATAATCACTTCTTGACCTCGCCATTTGCAAATCACTCCCCACTAACATCGTGATTTACTCCTAACTAGCTATTCTCATTTTTGCCATTTTATTATTATTTTATACGATGTTATTAGATTTTTATTTATACATAAATACGTGGAACACGCTTTCCTATCATACACATTATCTCATAATTAATGGTTCCTAGAATTTCAGCTATTTCTTCTATTGGAATGCTATTATCGCCCTGAGTTCCAAATACAACAACCTCGTCTTCTACGCTCACATCTTTAATATGGCTTACATCTACCATGAATTGGTCCATACAAATATTTCCCACGATTGGTGCATATTGACCACGAATAAGGACTCTCCCTTTATTACTTAATCTTCTTGAATAACCATCTGCATAACCAATTGGAATGGTAGCTATCTTTGTTTTTTGATGGGTATAATACTTTCTACCATAACCTACATAATTACCTTCTGGAAGTTCTTTTACATGTACAACCTGCGATTTAAGTGTCATAGCTGGTTTTAGATCTAATACTTTTCTTTCAAGATAAGAGGATGGATAATAACCGTACAGAATAATGCCGGGCCTTACTACATTAAGGTCCGCATAACTATGACACATAATAGCTGCACTATTTGCTGCATGTATTACAGGTAAATCTATACCTACTTCATGTAATTCTTTTAAAAAGCCTTCAAATATACTCCATTGTTCTCTTGTATAACTTATATCTTCTTCATCAGCTGTTGAAAAATGAGTAAAGATTCCTTCCATATTAATATGAGGCAGCTTTGAAATTTTTTGTACTTCTTCTATACTTTGAGGATTAGATAAGAAACCAATACGCCCCATTCCTGTATCTACCTTAATATGCACGTTAACTGTTTTATTTAATTTTGCTGCCTCATCTGATATATATTTAGCCATTTCATAAGAAAAGACAGTTTGTGTTAAGTCATTTTCAATTAAAGTTTTAATATCAGCTCTTGGTGTATACCCTAATACTAATATAGGTGATGTAATACCATGATTTCTAAGTTCCTCACCTTCTTTAGCAATAGCAACTGCAAAGCGATTAACACCTTCTTTTTGTAAAATTTCCGCTATTTTTAGCGCACCATGTCCATAGGCATCTGCTTTGATAATTGCCATCATTTCTGTATACTTAGGTATATGCTTTCTAATTTCTTTGTAATTATGTTTAATTGCTGAAACACTTACTTCTGCAACTACACGTGGTCTAAGAGATTCCATATTCTCCTCCTTGGTTTTCCCTCTTCATTAGTTATGTTTAAAACTTTCAAATTCAATGAGTATGGATGTACTGCCATCTACGCCAATAACTTCCATTTTAATGGGTGCCTTCATATTTTCATCAAACCATAGCTTTTCACTTGCCATATATTTATAGTCTCCTGGTATTATTGTCTCAAAGCAGATTGCCTTTACATTATTTAAGGTAGTCTCTTCATACTTA
>USPX01000043.1 GCA_900556665.1 uncultured Eubacteriales bacterium | reverse complement strand
ATACTTATTAACAAATGGATTAGTACAAAACGTATCTCAAACAATCGATATTTATGTACTTAAATATGGTATCAGTTTAGCTGACTACTCACTTGCAACAGCAGCAGGTATTTTCAAGAGTGTTATTAGTGTAATATTAATCTTCATTGCCAATAAGATTGCAAAAGCTATGGGCGAAGAAAGATTATTCTAAGGGGGTAGGATACATGAAAACATTAAAAGGCAAAAAAACAGAAGATATTGTTTTTACAGTTATCAATACAATCATCTTAAGTTTATTCACAATCGCAATTTTATATCCAATCATCAATACAGTAGCTTATTCATTTAATGAAGGAACAGATGCTTTAAGAGGTGGTATTTACTTCTGGCCTAGAAAGTTCTCTCTTAAAAACTATCAAATGGTATTTGCTAAAGATCTTCTTTTAACAGCAACTAAAATTTCTGTTTTAAGAACAGTTATTGCCACAGTTACTCAACTTTTCGTAACTTCTTTATTAGCTTATATTTTAAGTCGAAAAGAATTCTTATTCAAAAAACAAGTTTCATTTATTTATGTATTAACAATGTATGTAAATGGTGGTTTAATCCCTACTTTCGTTTTATTTAAAAATATTGGTCTTACAAATAACTTCTGGGTATATATTTTACCAGGTATGGTAAGTGCATTTAATATGATTGTTATTAGAACATTCATGAACGGATTATCAGATAGTTTAGTAGAATCAGCACAAGTAGATGGCGCAGGGCACTTTACAATCTTTATGAAGATTATATTACCTTTATGTAAGCCAGTACTTGCAACAGTTGCTTTATTCATTGCCGTAGCGCAATGGAACTCATGGTTTGATGCAATGCTCTATAACCGTACAGCAACTAACTTAACAACTCTTCAATATGAACTTATGAAACTTCTTGCTTCTGTTATGAACCAAGGTGGATCTGTTGAATCAATGAAGGCTGCAGCTACAAGTAATACTATTTCACCACTTACAATGCGCGCAGCAACGACAGTTATTACAGCTGCCCCAATCGTATGTTTATATCCATTCTTACAAAAATACTTTGTAACAGGTATGACTATCGGTGGTGTTAAAGAATAAGCGTAAACCTTAAAAATATTTAAAGCATAATGATAACTGCAACAGGAAAAGAGAAATATGAGAGGAGCAAGATAGTGAAAGATTTTAAAAATGAAGCCAAAGAACTTGTAAGTCAAATGGACTTATTAGAGAAAGCATCACAATTAAGATATGATGCACCAGCTATTAAAAGATTAGGGATTCCTACATATAATTGGTGGAATGAAGCATTACATGGCATCGCAAGAGCGGGAGTAGCAACTGTATTTCCACAGGCTATAGGACTTGCAGCTATGTTTGATGAAGAAAAGTTAGGTGAAATAGCAGATATTATTGCAATAGAAGGACGTGCAAAATACAATCAATTTTCTAAAAAGGACGATAGAGATATTTATAAAGGTATGACATTTTGGGCACCTAATATCAATATCTTCAGAGACCCAAGATGGGGTAGAGGTCATGAAACTTATGGTGAAGATCCATACTTAACATCGCGTTTAGGTGTGGCCTTCATTAAAGGTTTACAAGGCGACGAAAATGAAGATTATTTAAAAGCAGCTGCATGTGCAAAACACTTTGCAGTACATTCAGGACCAGAAGAAGACAGACATCATTTCGATGCAATTGTTTCTAAGAAAGATTTATATGAAACTTATTTACCAGCTTTTGAAGTTGCCGTAAAAGAAGCAAATGTAGTAGGCGTTATGGGAGCATATAACCGCGTAAATGGTGAGCCTGCTTGTGGTAGTAAAACTTTATTAGTAGACATTTTAAAGAAAGATTGGGGCTTTGATGGTTATATTGTATCTGACTGTTGGGCAATTCGTGACTTCCATACAGAACATATGGTAACCCATACTGCAGCAGAGTCAGCAGCTTTAGCAATTAATAATGGTTGTGAATTAAACTGTGGTAATACTTATTTACATATGTTAGAAGCACATCAACAAGGCTTAGTAAAAGAAGAAACAATCACAGAAGCAGCAGAAAAATTAATGAGAATTCGTATGGAACTTGGTTTATTTGATGAAAACTGCAAATACAATGAAATTCCTTATGAAGTAAATGATTGTAAAGCACACCGTGAAGTCGCTTTAGAAGCTTCTAGAAGAAGTATGGTTATGCTTAAAAATGATGGTATCTTACCACTTAATAAAGACAAGCTTACAAGCATTGGGGTCATTGGACCAACAGCTAATAGCCGTACAGTATTAGAAGGAAACTACAACGGTACAGCTTCTAGATATACAACATTTGTAGAAGGTATTCAAGATTATGTAGGTGATGATGTAAGAGTTTATTATTCTGAAGGCTGTCACTTATTTGCAAATGGTATGTCTAACTTAGCTTGGGAAGATGATAGAGAAGCAGAAGCTTTAATAGTAGCAGAGCAAAGTGATGTAGTTGTATTATGCTTAGGTTTAGACTCTACAATTGAAGGAGAACAAGGGGATACAGGAAATGCCTTCGCTGGTGGAGACAAATTAAGCTTAAATTTAATCGGTAAACAACAACAACTTTTAGAGAAAGTTGTAGCAGTAGGTAAACCAGTGATCTTAGTATTAAGTACAGGTAGTGCTATGGCAATTAACTATGCAGATGAACATTGCAGTGCTATCTTCCAAACATGGTATCCAGGAGCTGAAGGTGGTAAAGCGTTAGCACAATTATTATTTGGTGAATATTCTCCAAGTGGTAAATTACCAGTAACATTCTATAAAACAACAGAAGAGTTACCTGCTTTCGAAGATTACTCAATGAAAGATCGTACATATCGTTATATGCCAAATGAAGCATTATATCCATTTGGATATGGTTTAAGTTACGCAGATATCAAAGTGAAATCAGTTAAAGTATTAGATGCACCTAAGGATGAAGAAGTAACAAATCTTTCAGCAGGTCAAACAAAATATCGCATAAAAGTGCAGCTTGAAAATAAATCTAAGTTTGATAGCTATGATGTAGTTCAAATCTATATCAAAGATATGGAATCTCAATATGCCGTACCTAACTTTAGCTTATGTAGCTTTAAATCAGTTTATCTAAAAGCTGGTGAAAGCAAAGAAGTTACTTTAAATGTAGGTGAAAAAGCATTTACAGTAGTTAATGAAGAAGGTGAACGTATTGTAGATAGTCATAAATTTAAATTATTTATAGGTACATCTGCACCAGATAAGAGAAGTCAAAAGCTTACAGGAAAAACACATATGGTTGCTGAAGTAGAGTTTTAAATAGACCATAAATAAGGAGAGCTATATGAAAACATTTAAAAATCCCATTTTACCTGGATTTTATCCAGATCCTTCTATATGTAGAGTAGGGGAAGATTATTATTTAGTGAATTCTACATTTGCCTATTTCCCTGGTGTGCCTATTTGGCACAGCAGAGATTTAGTGAACTGGGAACAAATTGGTCATGTTTTAGATAGAGAAAGTCAATTGCCATTAGAAGGTACACATCATTCAGGTGGTATATTCGCACCAACTATTAGATATCACAAAGGTATCTTCTATATGATTACAACTAATATAGGTTGTGGTGGGAATTTCTATGTGACGGCTACTAATCCAGCAGGTCCTTGGTCTGATCCAATCGTATTAGAGGAAGCAGCAGGCATTGATCCAAGCTTATTCTTCGATGATGATGGTAAAGCTTATTACATAGGTACTAAAGAAAAAGACAAGAGCATCTCAAGATATTGGGGAGATAATGTAATCTATGTAAGGGAGTTAGATTTAGAACAAGGTAAATTAGTCGGTGAAGAACATGTGGTATGGGAAGGTTCTTGCAGAGAAACAATCTGGGCTGAAGGACCTCACCTTTATAAAAAAGATGGCTATTATTATGTCATGATTTCGGAAGGTGGCACATGTCATGAACATGCAATTACTATTGCACGTAGCGAAAATTTATTAGGACCTTATGAATCTTTTAGATGCAATCCTATTTTGACCCATAGACATTTAGGAAATCACAATGATATTCAAAATGTAGGACATGGTGATTTAGTTCAAACACAAAATGGTGATTGGTGGATGGTTTTATTGGCATCTAGACCTTATGAAGGTTATTACAATATGGGACGTGAAACTTTCTTAGTACCAGTAACATGGGAAGATGGATGGCCTATTGTAAATGAAGGCAAAGGTCTTGTAGAAGAAATAGGTATTGCGCCTAACTTACCAGAGTTTAAAGTGCTTCCAGAAGATAGTTGTGAACATTTCATGGGAGATTCATTAGATCATAAATGGATGGCTTTAAGAGGGCCTAAAGAAAGCTTTTGTAGTTTAAAAGCTAGGGAAGGCTATTTAAGATTACAGCTTAGAGCTGAAACAATCAAAGAATTTGCGACACCAAGTCTTGTAGTACGTAGGCAGCAACATAAAGATTTTAATATAAATACGATGATGGAATTTATGCCACAAAATGAAAGTGAAGTAGCAGGAATTGTGCTGCTGCAAAATGATGCCTATCACTTTAGATTTGAATATATAATGGATGGGCAAAAAACATATATAAGACTTACAAAGTGTGAAAAAGGTGAAGATGAGATTATCAATGAAGTACCTTTCCAAGGTAATAAGGTATATATGAAGGTAATTGCTACAGGGCAACATTTAGACTTCTACTATGGCGTTAGACCATCTGAAGTGAATAGATTAGCAGGAAATATAGATGCAACGATATTAAGTACCAATAAAGCCGGAGGCTTTGTAGGAAATTGTGTTGGAATGTATGCAAGTAGTAATGGTAAGGCTTCACAAAATTATGCAGATTTTAATTGGTTTGAGTATAGTGGAAGATAGGGACAATACTTAATAAGAGGAGGCCAATATGAAAGCAGTACAAGAGAGAGAGTATACAAACTACTTTAAAATGTATGGTTATGATGAGAAAGAAATAGCGGATAAATTAGATGCTATTTATGAAACATTCTTCTATGGACCAGAAGAAGAACGCATTTATCATGAATTTGGCGAAGATATGGGATATGTCGTAGATACAGGAAATAATGATGTACGTACAGAAGGTATGTCTTATGCCATGATGATGTGTGTACAAAACAATATGAAAGAAGAATTTGATCGTTTATGGAAATGGGCTAAAACTTACATGTGGCTTGAAGATGGTTGGAATAAAGGGTACTTTGCATGGTCAGTTTTACCTACAGGAGAAAAGATTTCTGATGGACCAGCTCCAGATGGAGAAGAGTATTTTGCAATGGCATTATTCTTTGCTTCTCATAGATGGGGTGAGGGTGAAGGCATATTTGCTTATGCAAAAGAAGCAAGGGCACTCTTACATGATTGCATACATAAAGGGGAAGATGGCGTAGGGCAACCTATGTGGCATCCAGAAAATAAACTTATTAAGTTTGTGCCAGGGTTACCATTTACAGACCCATCTTATCATTTACCACACTTTTATGAACTCTTTGCAATGTGGGCAGATGAAGAAGATAGACAGTTTTGGGCAGAGGCAGCTAAGGCAAGTAGAGCATTTTTAAAGCAAGCTTGTAATAGTGAAACTGGACTAGCAGCAGAATATACAGAATATGATGGCTCACCAAGACATCAAGAAGGGCATGGCAATTATTATAGCGATGCATATCGCGTTGTAGCTAATATTGGGCTTGATAATGAATGGGCAGGGCCATTTGAATGGCATAAAGAATGTGCAAGTAAAGTACAAAGTTTCTTTAAGGCAAAAGAGGGGATGCCTTATAAAGTTTACACAATAGATGGTGAAGAATTAGAGGAAAATGCACTGCATCCAATAGCCATTGTTGCAACTAATGCAATGGGGACATTAGCCTCTAGAGATGTATGTGGTGAGTACTGGGTTAAGAAATTCTGGGAAACACCACTTAGAAAAGGAGAACGCCGTTACTATGATAACTGCCTTTATATATTTGCATTCTTAGCATTAAGTGGTAATTATCGCATATGGTAATAAATTTATAGGAGTGAGTTCCTAGGATAGAGGTGGATGAGTGTGTAGTAGTAAGGTGGTGTAAGGAATGGAACGAGAGCAGGGATTAAATCATGGGTTAAAATTACCCAGAATAATATCTGATGGCATGATATTACAGAGGAATCAAGAAATTAAAATATGGGGCCAAGAAACGCCTGGTATATTTATCGATGTGTATTTTGCTGGGCGTACTTATACAGCAGTAGGAGACAAAGAGGGAAATTGGAAGGTCGTTATGCCGGCTATGGAAGCAGGTGGACCTTATGAAATGATAGTGACAGTAGGCAATAAAAAAAGAGTCGTAATACATGATATATTAATCGGAGACTTATGGCTTTGTGGTGGGCAGTCTAATATGGAACTTCCTATAAGTAGGGTAATGGAACTTTATAAGGAAGAAGTAGAGGCTTATGAAAATCCTAAGATTAGAATGTTTCAAGTGCCTATAACTTATAATTTCAATGAGCCTCAAAAAGATTTTAAATCAGGATATTGGCATAGGTTAACTAAGACCAATGTAAAGGATTTTACGGCTGTAGGATATTTCTTTGCTAAAGCACTTTATGAAAAGTATTGCGTACCGATTGGACTTGTTCAGACTGCAGTTGGAGGTACACCAATAGAAGCTTGGATGAGTGAGGGGGCATTAAAAGATTTTCCTTGTTACTTAGAGCAAAGTGCAAAATATAAGGATGAGACATGTATTCAGAGGACACTAGTAAACGATATAACACGTATTAATGCTTGGTATAGCAGATTAGATGAAATAGATTTGAGCTTTAAGGAAAGAGAAGCTATCAAAGGACGTTGGTATGAAACTAAGGAAAGAGATGGCTGGAAGATTTGTGAATTACCTAGTTTTTTAGTTGATGAGGACTTAGCCCAGGCCGGTAGCATTTGGTATAGAAAAGAGATTCAGGTGCCAGAGCAACTGGCTGGTAAAATGGGCAGAATGGTGTTAGGAACTATTGTAGATAATGATCATGTTTATATTAATGGCAGTGAGATAGGCTTTACATCAGATAGAAATGCACCTCGTATTTATGAAATACCTTTAGGCACACTTAAAGAGGGGAAAAATGTCATAGTAGTTCGTGTATGTTTCGAACGAGGTGAAGTAGGATTCACACCCGATAAACCACTTCAAATAGAAATAGGTTCAGAGGTTATCAATTTACAAGGAGAGTGGCAATACAAATTAGGTGGAAGATTAGAGCGATTAGAGTATCCAGAATTTATACAGTTTCAGCCAATGGGTGTATATAATGGGATGATTGCACCCCTTAGAAATATGAAGTTTAAGGGTGTGATTTGGTATCAAGGGGAGTCAAATGGATATCATCCAGATGACTATAAGGCATTATTTGAAGGACTCATTAGAGACTGGCGACAGACGTTACAGTGTAGTGATTTACCATTCTTATATGTACAATTACCAAACTTTGCAGTAGCTAGTGAGGATTACTATAATAGACCAGTGAGCCTGACAGATGAAGTAAGCAATACTGAAATTGAAGGCGGTTGGACAAAGATACGGCAGGCACAATTAGAGGCCTTAGAAATTCCTAATACTGCCATGGTCGTTACCCTTGATGTGGGTGAATGGAATGACTTACATCCTTTAAATAAGAAGGATATTGGTGAGCGATTGGCACTTGCTGCAAGAGCAGTTGTTTATAAGGAAACAATTAATTATTGTAGTCCAGTAGGACAAGCGGTCCAAAGAGATGAAGATAAGCTAATTATTACATTTAAACCAGAGAAGGCAGGTCTCATGGTGAAAGGTAATGAGCTCAATCAATTTATTATCTCTAATGATGGGAAACATTTTTATAGGGGGCATGCCCAGCTCATGGATGAAGATAAAGTAGTAGTTTGGCATGAAAAAGTGAAAACACCAGTAGAGGTAAGATATGCATGGGCTGATAATCCAAAAGGAGCCAATTTATATGGCCAAAATGGCCTACCTGTTTCACCTTTTAGGCTCGACATTTAAGCTTTGAATAAAACAGTGTTTAATATACTTTAACAAATAGAACGTGTAAAAAAGGTTGCAGTGGATGGGTCACAGCAGCCTTTTTTTTATATAGAAGGGAGAATATAAATGTACAATTGTTGGCTAAATCAAATATCACAAGAAACCTTAGTACATAATGAAGGCTTAAAGATAGAGATTGATGAAAGATTTTTGGATCACCCATGTGTGCAGACAGCTGTAGAAGAATTAAAAGGATTTTATGGGAATAAGGACGTAAAGGTTCATTTAGTTTATACAGAAAGTGCTAAGTTAAAAGTAGAGGGATATGCTATTTTACAAACAGCAGAAGGCATTAGGATAGAAAGCCCATCTGGGGTAGGTATATTATATGGTACCTTTGGCTTAATAAGTCGTTTAAGAAGAGGGGCGATAAGTGAAACTCAGATTATCGATAACCCAGTAAATCCTATTCGTATGATTAATCATTGGGATAATATGGACGGAAGTATAGAAAGAGGATATGCGGGACGTTCTATATTTTATAATGACTATCAAATTACAGAAGATTTAGGGCGCATTAAAGACTATGCAAGATTATTAGCTTCATTAGGGATTAACAGCTTGAGCATTAATAATGTAAATGTCCATTATGAGGAAACTAAGTTAATTTGTGAGCCTTATTTAAAAGGTGTAGCAAGGTTAGCAGAAGTCTTTAGAAAGTATGGGCTTAAAGTGTATTTGAGTATTAACTTTGCAGCACCTATGCAACTTGGAGGACTTGAAACAGCTGATCCACTAGATGAAAACGTAAGAAAATGGTGGCAAGAAACAGCCAAAGAAGTTTGGAGAACCGTCCCTGATTTAGGAGGTTTCTTAGTCAAGGCAGACTCAGAAAACAGACCAGGGCCTTTTACTTATGGGCGTACCCATGCAGATGGTGCCAATATGTTAGCACAGGCTATTGCACCATTTGATGGAAAAGTGATTTGGAGATGCTTTGTTTATAACTGCCATGTGGATTGGCGAGATCGTAAAACTGATAGGGCTAAGGCGGCTTATGATCACTTTAAAAAGTTAGATGGTCAGTTTAATGATCATGTGATTTTACAAATTAAAAATGGGCCTATGGACTTCCAAATTAGAGAGCCACTCTCACCTTTATTTGGCGCCCTTGAAAAAACAAATCAAATTATGGAGTTCCAAATTACACAAGAATATACAGGGCAACAAAAACATATTTGCTATTTAGTGCCTATGTGGAAAGAGTGCTTAGAATTTGATACATATGCTAAGGGTCAATGCACTTTAGTGAAGGATATTGTAAGCGGGGAAACCTTTAAAAATATTCATGGTGGTATAGCTGGCGTGTCCAATATAGGAGATAGTTCTTGTTGGACAGGTAGTCCTATGGCAGCAGCTAACTTATATGGCTTTGGAAGATTATGTTGGAATCCTGATTTAAGTGCAGAAGAAATTGCTAAGGAATGGATTAATCTAACTTTTGGTATGGATGAAACTGTAGGAGAAGTAGTAGCAGAGATTTTATTAACTTCACGAAAAGCCTATGAAGATTACACAGTGCCATTAGGTATTGGTTGGATGGTCAATGTCTCTCATCACTACGGCCCTAATATTGAGGGATATGAGTATTCACCATGGGGAACTTATCATTATGCAGATTACAAAGGCATTGGTGTAGATAGAACGGTTGCCACTGGAACAGGGTATACGACGCAATATCATGAACCGAATGCAAGTATGTATGAAAATAGAGAAACTTGTCCTGAAGAACTTTTATTATTTTTCCATCATGTAGGGTATGATGAAAAGCTTAAGGATGGTAGAACGCTATTGCAATACATTTATGATGTACACTTTGCAGGGGTAGAACAAGTTCAAAAATATGTGAAGCTTTGGAGAGGTTTAGAAGGAAAAGTTTCAAATGATTATTATGAAAAAGTAAGCAGTGAATTAGAAGTGCAGCTTAAGGATGCTATTGAGTGGCAAGATATTGTGAATACATACTTCTATCGTAAGACAGGCATAGGTGATGAAAAGGGCCGAAAGATTTATCCATAAAGTAAAATGAGAAAAAAGATAAAAATAGAAATGGGGAAAAACAAATGGAAATGACTTTAAGATGGTATGGTAGTAAATTTGATAGTGTCACACTGAAACAGATCAGACAAATTCCTGGGGTGGAAGGCGTCATCTCAACCCTCTATGATATGCCAGCAGGAGAAGCTTGGGAGAGAGAGAGGGTCAAAGCCCTTAAATCAGAAATCAAAGCAGCAGGACTTCGTTTATCTGGTATTGAAAGTGTCAACATTCATGATGCCATTAAAGTAGGCAGTAGTGACCGAGATAGATGTATTGAAAACTATATTAAGACATTAGAAGTTTTAGGGGAAGAAGATATTCATATGGTATGTTATAACTTCATGCCTGTATTTGACTGGACACGTACAGATTTAGCCAAAGTGAGACCAGATGGTTCCACAGTTCTGGCTTATGATCAAAAGGTGATTGATCAGATTAATCCAGAGAAAATGTTTGAGACTTTAGATAGTAAATCAAATGGTTTCATTTTACCAGGCTGGGAGCCAGAGCGAATGGCACATATTAAGGCGCTTTTTGAACTTTACAAAGAAGTAGATGAAGAGAAACTTTTTGAGAACTTTATTTACTTCCTTAAAGCCATTATGCCGACTTGTGAAAAATATGATATCAAAATGGCAATTCACCCAGATGATCCAGCTTGGCCAGTATTTAACTTACCTCGCATAGTGACTAATGAAACACAGATTTTAAGATTCTTAAATGCAGTAGATAGTCCTTGTAATGGGATTACATTTTGTACAGGTTCATTAGGTTCTAATCCTAAAAATGACTTACCAGCTATTATTAGAAAGTTAAAAGGACGTATTCATTTTGCCCATGTAAGAAATCTTAAATATGAATCAGAAGGTAAGTTTGAAGAAGCTGCACATTTATCAAGAGATGGTTCTATGGATATGTATGAAATTATGAAAGCTTTATATGAGATCGGCTTTGATGGCCCTATTAGACCAGACCACGGCCGCATGATTTGGGATGAAGTAGCAATGCCAGGCTATGGGTTATATGATCGCGCATTAGGCGCAACTTATTTAAATGGTTTATGGGAAGCTATTGATAAAAGTAATAAGTAAGTAGAAGTAAAATACAAATAAGGTAGCTATGTAATGTATTAAAAGAAAATGGATAGGTAGTAAAAAATAAACAGCAATAGAAAGTATAGATATTAAGAAAGTAGGGGGAAAATGGAGTTAACACAGGCCTATGTACAGGCAAATCGTGAAGCATTAGAAGAAAAAGGATATAAGATTTATCACTATAGTCGTGATGCAGTAAAGAAAGCAACTTTAACAGCACCTATTTGGATTCACTTTGGGGCTGGGAATATTTTTAGAGGCTTCCCAGCAGTACTTCAGGAGAATTTATTAGAACAAGGTCTAGCTGATAAGGGGATTATTGTTTGTGAAGCTTATGATACAGATATTATTGATAAGGCTTACATACCTTTTGATGATTTAAGCATTGATGTCACTCTTAAAGGAAATGGGGCAGTAGAAAAAAGAGTTGTAGGGAGTGTAGTAAAATCAATTAAGGTAGAAGGCACTGAAAATTCCAGTTGGGAAGAGTTAGTAAGTTACTTTATAGCACCATCTCTGCAAATGGTGAGTTTTACAATTACAGAAAAGGGCTATAGGGTTTCTGATACAGAACCAGACTTTGAAACATGCCCAGCTTTAAGTCGCAGTTTAATGGGACAAATCACTTACTTATGCTATTTACGTTATCAAAATGGTGGCGCGCCTTTAGCATTAGTGAGCATGGATAACTGTGCTAAAAATGGTGAGAAACTTTATCATGCCATTAAAGCTTATGCAAGTAAATGGATTCAAAAAGGGGAAATGACAGAAGGCTTCATGAATTATTTAGAAGATGCTAACAAATTAACTTTCCCTTGGTCAATGATTGATAAAATCACACCACAACCTAATAAGGATATCAAAGATTTATTAGTACAAGATGGCATGATAAATATGGACATTACAAAGACTGATAAAAACACATGGATTGCACCATTTATTAATGCAGAAGAAAAAGAGTACCTCGTTATAGAAGATAGCTTCCCTAATGGCAGACCACAGTTAGAAGCAGCAGGAATCAAGTTTACAGATAGAGAAACTGTAAATAAGGTAGAAAAAATGAAGGTAGGTACTTGCCTCAATCCATTACATACAGCCCTTGCAATCTTTGGATGTTTATTAGGTTATGAACGTATCTATGAAGAAATGAAAAATCCACATTTACATCATCTTGTAGAGAAAATCGGCTATGAAGAAGGCTTGCCAGTAGTAGTGGATCCAAAGATTATTACACCTAAAATGTTTATCGATGAAGTTATTAATAATCGTTTACCTAACCCTTTTATCCCAGATAGCCCATGGCGAATCATTGCAGATACATCTCAAAAATTGCCAATCCGTTTTGGTGAAACACTTAAAAGCTATGCTAAAGATAAACCAGAGCTACTATCAGAACTTAAAT
Source organism: uncultured Eubacteriales bacterium (assembly GCA_900556665.1). The sequence continues at coordinate 26 of USPX01000043.1, read as the reverse complement.
ATATTCCACTAGTATTTGCCGGCTGG
>USPX01000042.1 GCA_900556665.1 uncultured Eubacteriales bacterium | reverse complement strand
CAGCGCAGTTTAATTTATCAAGAGCTGAAGGTGGCGTGATTTCAAAGAGACAGTATTTCTATGATATATTCCACCCAACCAATGAAGGGCATCAAGTGATGGCAGATTGTCTCACTTATTTATTTGAACAAGTGGCAGCAGCTGAATGGGATGAAGAAATTACAGCCTATCCTACAGAGCCAGTAAAAGGCAATTCCTTCACCAATGTGCACCGCATTGATCGCCATTATACATTAGCAGGTACTGAGATTGTAGAAGGGGGCTTTAATGCAATAGATGAAGTACTTCAATATGTAGAGATGAATGAAGATACTTATGGTACACCACAGTTTCCATTTAACTGGCAACATACACCTGCCTCAGGGTCAGAAAGCTTTAAACTCTCTATAGAAAGTAAAAACTTACTATTAGTCTTCAAAGACTCTGGTGATCCAAACTTCGGGAAAGCCCTTATATATGTAGATGGCAAATTAGTAAGAGAAGCAGAGCCGTATATTAATGGCTGGAACCATTGTAATGCCGTTATTTTATATGATGAAAAAGAATGTAAAAGGCATGAAGTGGAAATCAAAATGGCAGAAGGCTATGAAGACAAATACTTTACAATTTTAGGCTTTGGTTACACAAGAGAATAACTTAAATAGTTAATAAAAACCTATAAGCATGCTCAGTTAAAAGACGGCTTATAGGTTTTTATAAGTATTTTATAGGTTTTAAAATTTATAACCATAAAAAATAAAAAAAGATATTGACATATGAAAAGCATTTATATATAATTAAAAAAGTCCGATAAGGAAATAAATGCGGGAATGCTGGAATTGGCAGACAGGCTAGACTAAGGATCTAGTGATTGTATGATCGTGAGGGTTCAAGTCCCTTTTCCCGCACTAATGAAGCCCTGAAGTATTATTTCTAATACTTCAGGGCTTTTTCGTTATGCAAATTTTTAATAATCATAAAAACTAGTGGGAGTGTAATAAGACCAAAAAGGCTATTTTGCAAGAAAGATAAAAAATTATTGCATAAAAATAAGGAAAAAACTATTTGGAATAACTAAAAAATGTAAAAAAGATATTGATGAAATGCTAATCTATAAAACAGGTTATACAGGTGTTTTTAGATAAAAATATGATTGAAAGTTATAAATAGAGTTAAAAGTATGTAAAAAGGCTTATAATAACATAATAATTGCTTAAAAATTATTAGATAATATCAAAAAAGTCATTAATAAATTAAAAAAAGTTCGGAAATATATTTACAGTGAGTAGTAAATTAGTTATGATAAGAAGGAAATAAAAATGCAAGAAAATTTCTTTTAAAAATTATTTGTATATAAAATTCTTAAATATGGACTAGTAATTTACAGGAGATGATCACATGAATAATACTTGGAAAAAAATGAACTTACCAGAAGAGATAGTAGAATTATTAAGTAAACAAAAGTCAGTGGTAGTACCTGAAACAAGAGAAGAATTATTAGATTTATCAATGGGTGAAAAATATCAAAAGACTTTTCAAGTTGCTTATGAAGTAAAGGGAAAAGGTCCCGTAGTAGAAGCTGAAGTTGTAAGATGTAAAAATGGGATTGCAGCAAACTATAAAGAAATGTATATGAGAAGACGAGACCCAAATAGTATGGTCATTGGTGATAATAAACCAACAGATAAACCTAAGTACAAAGAAATTTATGGGCAAGATTTTGCAGAAGTACGTCAAGAAACTTTTGATTGGTTAAATGAACAAGAACTGCTTGTATTACCATTTTTAGCTGGTGGTAGCAGAATGGGATATGAGGCGATTATGATTGGGCCACGTAATGCAGCATTCTTCGCGGCTGCCCTTGCAGATCTTCAAGCTTTTGTACCTGCCAAAGAGGTAAGAGATGGATTTACACCACGTGCAATTGTTTATGTGGCACCACCTTTTAGACATACTCATTTTGATGGAAAACAAGTTGTTGTACATAATAGATTAGATGAAGTACATGAAGTATTTTCATATAATTTATATCCAGGGCCAAGTGCTAAAAAAGGTATTTATGCAGTGCTTTTAGATATTGGTGAGGAAGAAAAATGGGTAACATTACATGCTTCAACAGTTAAAGTAATTACACCATATGAAAATGTTTTAACAATTATGCATGAAGGGGCTAGTGGTGGTGGAAAAAGTGAAATGGCTGAGCAAATTCATAAGGACTCAGAAGGAAACATTTTACTTGCTACAAACCTTGTAACAGGAGATAAATCATATATTGATATTAGCGCAAGCTGTGAACTTAAGCCTGTAACTGATGATATGGCCATGTGTCATCCAAGTCTCCAAAATGACAGTAAAAAATTAGTTGTAACAGATGGTGAAGAAGGATGGTTCTTACGTGTAGACCACATTACAGAATATGGTACAGATCCACACTATGAAAAAATGTGTATTCATCCAAAACTTCCACTTGTATTTTTAAATATGCGTGCCACACCAGATTCAACATGTTTAATTTGGGAACATGTTATTGATGAAGAACGCGGTAAACCTTGTCCGAATCCACGTGTTATTATGCCAAGAGCATTTGTACCAAACATAGTAGATGAAGCAGTAGAAGTAGATATTAGAAGTTTTGGTGTACGTGCCCCAATGTGCACAAAAGAAGAGCCGACATATGGTATCATGGGGATGTTCCATATCTTACCTCCAGCTCTTGCGTGGATTTGGAGACTTGTAGCACCTAGAGGACATGCTAATCCAAGTATTTTAGATAATGATGGTGGTATGAAGAGTGAAGGTGTAGGGTCTTATTGGCCGTTTGCTACTGGTAAAATGGTAGATCAAGCAAACCTTTTATTAGAGCAAATTTTAGCTACACCAAATACAAGATATATTTTAATTCCTAATCAACATATTGGGGCTTATAAAGTTGGCTTTATGTCACAATGGGTTGCTAGAGAATATTTAGCAAGAAGAGGTAGTGTACAATTTAGACCAGAACAATTACAAGAATCTAGATGTCCACTTTTAGGTTATTCATTAGACAACTTAAAAGTAGACGGTATGGATTTACCAAAAGTATTATTAAGAACACATTTACAACCAGAAATCGGTGAAGAAGGTTATGATAAAGGGGCAGCAATATTATCAAACTTCTTTAAAGAAGAATTACGCAAATATTTAACACCAGACTTACATCCATTAGGAAGAGAAATTATTGAATGTTGTTTAAGAGATGGTAGCCTTGAAGAATATGTAGATTTAATTTCTATTAAATATTAAGAGATGATTTAAAATCTATGGCAAGTTTAGAATGTGAAAAAATGTAAAATAAAGTAAATACAGTAAAATACATGTATAAAATTATTTCTAAAAACTCAATTATTAACAAAATGTTCACAAACTAGAATTAAATTGTACAAGAACTGGTGGTAATATATAGAAGAACGGAACAGTGGTCGCAACGGAAGCGACCACGCAAATTGATAATTATTGTTACTTTATTCCCCTAAACTCGAAACTCCCCTAAACACATTATAAAGTAACAATTAATTATTCAAATAGCAAACCCTTACAAAACTCTATTTTTTACACCACATCCCCCAATGTGGTGTATTTTTTTATGCGCAAAATTGTGTGGATGCAGTAAAGGCCAGCCGAGGGGCTGTGTTGAGAACCGCTACACTCTACGGAATTTGTGATGCTCTAAAGCTTAAAATTTAAAGAAACGTGCTGAACTCGCAGCGCGATAAAGCGTGCGCTGTTCAAACAGCAGCACTAAAACCTCTTTAAATTTTAAGCTAAGAGCATCATCAAATTCCTCCGAAGGTAGCTTGTTCTCAGCCTATCACAGTGGCTTTCTTTATTGCGTAACAATTTTGCGATGAGGGCATGGACGTTGAAGGAAGGTTGGGGTGCGTGGTTAGTTTTTTATATAGTATACATATAATGGGCGTATAATGGTTTGAAAAATAAAAAAATGGGTTATATTTATATTGAAGTATAGTGAATTTGAAGTATATTTAAGACAGGAGTGTAGTATGACTTATTTGAGAGAAGAAAGAGGGGGTAGGTAATGTTAACAGATCGAATGGAGAAGTGGTTTGATAAAGTAGGAAAGAAAATTTTAATAGGTATTGGTGTTATTATTGGGATTTATTTGATTTTTAGGCTTAGAATCTTACGACTTATAGCACCGTTTATTGTAGCTTGGATATTTTCTTGTATCTTAAATCCTTTTGTAACTTGGGCGCATAGGCAGTTGAAGTTAAATAGAGGCGTGGGGAGCATTATTAGTATGCTAACCATTTTGAGTGCATTAGTAACGCTTATTTATGCTATTGTGAGGAAGTTGTGGTTGCAGATTATAGGGCTGGCTAGGGATTTACCTTATTATAGTAATAATGTAATAGAAGGTTTTAATGCCTTTGAAGAGAAGCTTTCAGCTATATTTAAAATGGTACCAGCAACGCAGGCACTTAGTAATATTGATACGCTTATTGCGCAATTTTTAAAGAGTTTAAGTAGTGTGATTACCTCTGTGATTCCTAATGTATATGAAGCTGTGGCAGCAGTGCCGGATGTAGTGATTTTTATTATTATTACATTGCTTTCAACATTCTTTATGACTAAAGATCATTATTATATTAAGGGATTTGTGAAGGCACAGCTTTCTGATACGATTATTGATAAAGTTGTAGTGATGCAAGAGGGATTAGTCCAAGCAATAGGTGGTTATGTTAAAACACAATTCATATTAATGAGTATTACTTTTACGATTTGTCTTGTAGGATTATTTATATTGGGACAGCCTTATACATTATTATTAGCACTTGTTATAGCAATAATTGATGCATTACCTGTGTTTGGGAGTGGTACTATATTGCTACCATGGGGTTTTTATAATATTATAGTAGGGAACTACTCATTGGGCTTAGGTTTAATTATAATCTATGGTGTAATTTTTATTGTAAGACAGACAATGGAACCTAGAATATTAGCAAATCAAATTGGGGTATATGCATTAGTTACAATTATGGCTGTTTATATTGGGTATAAGATAATAGGTATATTTGGATTAATTATTGGACCAGCAATTGTAGTCATTATACAAATGCTACAAAATGTAGGTGCTATCCCTAAGTTTAAGCCGGTGAAGAAAATAGACCATAGGGGAGAATAGTTGAGATGAGAAACATACATGTAGATGACATTACAAATGCAGTAAAGAAGTTGTGTATCGAAGCTAATTATTATTTACCAAAGGATGTTTACGATGCACTTGAAGTAGGAAAGCAAAGAGAAGTAAGTCCAGTAGGAAAGAGCATTTTAGAAGATATTTGTGCAAATGCAGATATTGCTAAAAATGAAGGTATTCCTATTTGCCAAGATACTGGAACAGCAGTGATCTTTGTGAAGATAGGGCAAGAAGTACATGTGGAAGGTGGACTCTTAAAGGATGCCATTAATGAAGGTGTTCGCAGAGGATATATCGATGGCTATTTAAGAAAATCTATTGTAGAAAATCCACTTTATCGTAAAAACACAGGAGATAATACACCAGCTATTATTCACTATGAAATCGTAGAAGGGGATAAGATTGAAATCCTTGTAGCACCAAAGGGTGGCGGAAGCGAAAATATGAGTAAAGTATATATGCTTAAACCATCTGACGGTATTGAAGGTGTTAAAAGATGTGTCAAGGAAGCTGTTAGTTTAGCTGGTCCTAATGCTTGTTTACCTGTTGTTGTAGGTATTGGAATTGGTGGAAACTTTGAAAAGAGTACATTACTTGCTAAGACAGCACTCACAAGACATGTAGGAAGTCATAATGAAGATCCTCGTATGAGAGAACTTGAAGAAGAACTTTTAGAAGAAATTAATGCAATGGGTATCGGACCACAAGGTTTAGGTGGGAAGATGACAGCCCTTGCTGTACATATCGAATCTTATCCATGTCATATTGCATCTATGCCACTTGCTATTAACATGGGATGTCATGTCAATAGACATCAAAGTGTGGTTTTATAAAGAGAGTGTTGCAAAATAGCCCGCTGAGGTACCAAGGCACCCCAGCTAGCTTTTTGAACATTATAAAATCTGGCGAGAGAGTTAATTAGGTTAGTTAGTGGTTGATTAATTAAGTGTATGAATAGTTATTTGAACATTTTGGAGTTATAGATGAGATTTTATAACTGGAATAGATATGAATATGAGGAGGATTAAGGTGAGTAAAGTAGTAAATGTACCAATGACAAGAGAAGAAGCTAGAAGTCTTAAAGCAGGTGAAAAGCTTTTATTAAATGGGATTATGTATACATCTCGTGATGCAGCTCATAAACGTATTATAGATGGATATAAGGAAGGTAAAGACTTCCCAATAGATCTTAAAAATGTAGCAATTTATTATGCAGGACCAGCACCAGCTAAACCTGGACAAATTATTGGAAGCTGTGGGCCTACAACTAGTGGACGTATGGATGCTTATGCACCACAATTTATGGCTTGGGGTCAAACTGTTATGATTGGTAAAGGGCTTAGAAATGATGCAGTTATTGAAGCTATGAAAAAAGAGGGGGCTGTATATCTTACAGCTATCGGTGGCGCAGGTGCCCTTCTTTCTAAATGTGTTAAAGAAATGGAATGTGTAGCTTATGAGGATTTAGGTGCAGAAGCTATTTATAAATTAAGGGTTGAGAATTTCCCTGTTATTGTAACTATTGATAGTGAAGGGAATAATCTTTATACAACAGGAAAAGAAGCATACTGTGAAACAAAATAACGTATAGTTAAATAGAAACGATTAAGTAAGTTTGATAGGGGGGAAAGGTATGGATTCAAGTGAAAGCAATAAGGATTATATGTCTGAAGAAAGCACATTGGGCCAAAATAAAGAAGTAGAAGATCTACATAAGCCTATACAACAAGCAAATCAAGAAGTAACACATATCGAAGAAAATACATATGAAACGAATCAAACTCAAGAAGTGATATCACCTAAGGGCAGAAATAAAAGAAAAAATAAAGGTCCTAAGAAACCAATGAATGGATGGTTAGTGGCATTTTGTGTGATTTGTGGATGTATTACTTTTGTATGTGTTTGGAGTAATATATTTAAAGCATGTGTGACAGGTGGCAAAAAGAGTAGTGCCAGTGCGCTTCCAGCTGGAAATACTATTGATGTTGTTAAGGTAGAGGGGACTATTGCAGAAGGACAAATTTCTTATAATCATGTATGGACATTGAATCGTATTGACTCACTTATGAAACGTGACACTAATAAGGGAATTTTATTATATGTGAATTCACCAGGTGGCGGGATTTATGAATCTGATGAACTTTATTTAAAGTTAAAAGAGTATAAAGCAAAAACAGGTAGACCTGTTTATGCTTATATGGCACAAACAGCGGCTTCTGGTGGTTTATATGTATGTATGGCAGCAGACAAAATCTATGCAAACCGTATGACACTTACAGGTTCTATCGGTGTGATCATGTCTCTTACAGATACAACCGGACTTCAAAATTTAATAGGTATTAAGACAGAAAACATTGTTTCAGGTAAAAATAAGGCAATGGGTAATCCGTTAACAGCGCAGCAAAGAGAGATTTTACAAAGTATTATTGATGAAAACTATGAAATCTTTGTAGACGTAGTATCTGAAAATAGAGGATTAGATGAAGCGACAGTTAAGAAGTTAGCTGATGGACGTGTTTATAGTCCAAAACAAGCTAAAGAAGCAGGCATTATTGATGACATTGCTGAGTTTGATACAGTTGTTGAAGACATGAAGAAGTTAAAAGGTGTTGGAGCAGATGCAAGACTTTATTATGACGATCCACCAACAAGCTTCTTACAAGAGCTCATGTCAGCTACAAGTAATGTAGGTATTGGTAAAGCAAATAGCGATTTTAGCGCAATTCGTTCTTATATTGATGGGAATAAAGAAATGAAAGTTATGTATATGATGCAATAAAAAGAGGGGATACCAAATAGGTTACTGGGATAGTGAGGGTGTAGAACTGCTCATTCCGTAATTTATGATATTCTAAGTTCAATAAGTAAAGAAACGGTGTGAACTCGCTGCGCTCAGACAGCACACCTAAAACCTCTTTACTTATTTTCACCAAGAATATCATGAAATTACTACATAGGCAGTTTCTACACCCTCACTATCCCAGCTTACTATTTAGATACCTTAGGAGAGAGAAAGAAGAAGTTAATTTGTTCATTTTGATAGTTGGTAAGTATATGTATAGTTCTATTTAGGGGATATATATACTTGAATTAGAAGGGTATCTAATTACATTAGAGGGAGTATATACTTGGATTAGGAAGGTATATGATTACCTTAGAGAATGGATATACTTATATGAAAAATGAATATATACGTATTATAAGCAGTAGATATTTGTAGTGGATACTTTGATGGAAATTTTTGTGACGATGTCTTCTGGGTTTTGGACGGCCAGAAGGTCTACAATAGTTTCTTCGTAAGAATAACCTTCGAGTGTGAAATTATTAGATTTTGCAAAGTCTAGCATTTTATCATATAAGAGTGGTGTCTTATCATAGAAGCCTTTAAGGTAGCCGACAATATAATGTCCAGCTGGTTTAATGTGTTTAAAGTCTGTTGGCATAGTATCTGTTTTAATAAAGTAATAATCAAAGTTGTAATATTGATGATTATAGAGTTTTTCTATGCTAAGGAGGCTGCCTACTGGATAACCGATACCCAGTTCATGGGTATTGCAATACTCCATAAGCTGTGTATAAGCATGTATATCAAAGTCTAAGGAAGTATCTACATTTGTAACTTTAGGGCTTAAGACGAGTATTTCTTCGGCATGTTCTTCAAGGGTGATATCAGTAGGAAAATCTAGTGAAGCCTTAAGAAGTTGTGTCTTGATGATAAGGGACTTTTTTAAGGATTCTAGACGTTTGATTTGGGCATCTATTTGAGCTTGTTCCTTAGTAAAAAAGTCGATAGCCATTTCAGGATTACGATGGTCGATGAAATACTTGATTTCTTTAAGGGGTAATCCCATACTTTTGAGTTGTAAAATAATATCAAAGAGTTCTACTTGATCTGTAGAGTAGTAGCGATAACCATTATCGAGCACTTTTTCAGGATGAAATAAACCGATTTCATCATAGTGAAAAAGTGTTTTTTTATGTATGCCAAAGAGTTTGGCAAATTCTCCTGTAGAGAAATATTTATTTGAAACATGTGACATGTATAAACCTCCTATTGACTGTCCTGTTACAGGATACTTTATTATAAGAACATTGATATAAATTTTCAAGAAAAATTAGGAGGAATATATGTCGCATACATTTGATCAAAAAACGACATTTGGCTCGCTGATAAAGCATACATTCCCAACTATTATTATGATGGTGTTCTTTTCATTTTATACGATTGTAGATGGGATCTTTATTTCTAGATTTGTAAGCTCAAATGCACTTTCGGCTACAAATATTGTGTTTCCACTAGTAGGGTTGCTGCTGGGTGTAAGCGTTATGTTTGCTACAGGAGGAAGTGCTATTGTAGCAAGACGTATGGGTGAAAAGAAGGAAGAGGAGGCCAGAGAAGCCTTTACTTTAATTATTACAACTATTGCCATATTAGGCGTTATAATAGGGGCAATGGTTTTAGCTTTTATAAAGCCGATTATTATATTATTAGGTGGTACACCACTTTTAATGAATGATTGTCTCACTTACGGTGGGATTATGATGGCTTTTGCACCAATCATTATGCTTAAGATGTTCTTTGATTATTTCTTAGTAACAGCAGGTAAGCCAAATGTAGGTTTAATAAGTGCCGTATTAGGCGGTATCATTAATATAGTACTAGATTATGTGTTTATCGTACCTATGAATATGGGAATTGCAGGTGCAGCCCTAGGGACATGTATTGGTTATGCATTACCTTGTATCATAGGCGTTGTTGTATTTTGTAATAAGAAGAATACAATTCATTTCGTAAAATTAAAGTGGAACTGGCAAACTCTTAGAAACAGTATGTTTAATGGATTCTCTGAAATGGTTACGCAAATTTCGGGGGCAATCACAACTTATCTCTATAATATTGTGATGTTAAGACTAATAGGTGAAGATGGTGTAGCAGCTATAACAATCGTACTTTATGTACACTTCTTATTAATGGCAGCTCACCTTGGATTTAGTTCAGGGGTAGCGCCACGTATTAGTTATAAATATGGTAAAGATAGTAGAGCAGAACTTAAAAGCATTATGAAATATAGTTTATGGTTCGTTGGGATTCTTTCAGCTATAGCATTCTCTGTAAGTATGATTTTTGCACCAATCCTTGTAGAGATTTTCACACCTCAAACAAGTCCAGTATATGAAGTGGCTTTAAGTGGCTTTAGACTATTTGCCATTGCTTTTGTAATCGATGGATTTAATGTATTTGTAAGTGGGATGTTTACAGCCTTTTCAAATGGTAAGATATCTGCACTTATTTCTGTACTGCGTACACTTGTATTTGTAGTGATAGGACTTTTCATTTTACCAGCATTACTTGGTGTAAATGGTGTATGGCTTGTAGTACCATTTGCAGAGATTACAACAAGTGTGGTAGCAATTATTTGGTTTATTAAAGGTAAGAAGATGTATCACTATTAATGAAAATATGATACATGTTGTAATAAGTGTAAAGTAGTAATGAACTAAGGAATAAATCAGTTTTTTTAAAGACAGTGTTATAAATGACTATTAAGTTGTATAACATTGTCTTTTTTGTGGAATATGTTGAATAAATTTTCTTAAAATGATAGTATTTTATAAACAGTTTTAAAAATAGAGTATTTACATATTTGGGAGGCGTGCAAGGTGAAGTATTGGGAAAAAGAAGAGACAATGGGGTTAGAGGAAAAAAGAGTATTACAAGGAGAAAGGCTTATAAAAACCGTTAACAGAGTATACAATAATGTTCCTTTTTACAATAAAAAGATGAAGGATATTGGGTTAGAACCAGGAGATATTAAAGGCATTGATGATTTAAAGCATCTACCTTTTACAACTAAACAAGATTTAAGAAATCACTATCCATATGGGCTTTTTGCAGCACCTATGAAAGAAGTTGTTAGAATACATGCTTCATCAGGAACTACAGGACAACCTACTGTTGTAGGCTACACAAAAAATGATATTAAAATGTGGCAAGATATATTTGGGAGATGTGCTACAGCTTATGGCCTCACTAATGAGGATGTTATTCAAGTGGCATATGGCTATGGTTTATTTACAGGAGGTTTAGGGGCACACTATGGATTTGAAGGACTTGGTGCAACTGTAGTACCTATTTCAGGAGGAAATACAAAGAAACAAATTCAACTTATTCAAGAGTTTGGAACAACTGCAATTGCATGTACACCATCCTATGCATTATACATTGGTGAAACAATGCAAAATATGGGGATCGATCCTAGAAGTACAAAACTCCGTGTAGGTGTATTTGGTGCAGAACCATGGACAGAAGAAATGCGTGAACAAATCGAAAGCTTACTTGGCATTAAAGCAATGAATATCTATGGTTTAAGCGAAATCATGGGGCCAGGTGTAGCCTTTGACTGTGATGCAAGACAGGGGTTACATATCAATGAAGACCATTTTGTACCAGAAATCATTGACCCTAATACTTTAGAAGTATTACCAAATGGTCAAGAAGGAGAACTTGTATTCACCTGTATTACAAAAGAAGCATTACCACTTATTCGTTATCGTACAAGAGACTTAACTTATCTTGATGATACACCATGTGAATGTGGTAGGACTTTAATTCGTATGGGACGTATCAATGGACGTAGTGATGATATGCTTATTATTCGTGGAGTTAACTTATTCCCATCACAAGTAGAAAGCGTTATTTTAAAGGTTGCAGAAGTTGCACCACACTACGTTTTAGTCGTAGACCGCATCAATAACTTAGATACTGTGGAAGTATGGGTAGAAGCTAAAGAAGGCTTAATCTCAGACTCTATTAAATCAATCGAAAAGGTAGAAAGACGTATTACAGAGGATTTAGCAAGTTTAACAGGTTTACATATCAAAGTAAAAATTGTAGAACCTAAAACTATTGAACGTAGTGAAGGGAAAGCAAAACGTATCATTGATAAACGCAAAAAATAATAAAGAGACGTAGGAGTCTAAATAAAGATAAGCAGTAATAGATATTAGTATAAGAATTTATAGAGGAGGTTTAAAACATGATTATTAAACAACTTTCTGTGTTTATTGAAAACAAATCAGGTAGATTATATGAAGTAATGCAAACACTTGGGGATGCGGGAATCAATGTTTCAGCTTTATCTATTGCAGATACATCAGATTATGGTATTGCGAGAATCATCGTGACAGAACCAAGTCGTGCAATGAAATTATTAAAAGAGCAAGCGTTTTCTGTACAAGAGACTCCTGTTATTTGTTGTAAGTTAGATGATAGACCTGGGGAACTTAAACGTATGTTAGGTGGATTTACAGAAGATGGTATCAGTATTGAATATATGTATGCTTTTTCAAAGGGTGACGATGCACTGATTATTTTAAGAACCGAAGACTATGAGCGTGCCATTGAGAGTTTAACGAAACATCATCTTGAAATTATGAGAGCGTCTGATATTTATCAAATTTAATAAAAATGCCAATAATAACAGGTTAAAATTCAAGGTAGTTAT
>USPX01000041.1 GCA_900556665.1 uncultured Eubacteriales bacterium | reverse complement strand
TGTCTGCCAATTCCAGCATTCCCGCATTCATTTATTTTTTCCTCTCTCAAGGACAAGATTCATTATATATAAATCGACTTGATATGTCAACATTTTTTTATTTTTTTTTGTACCTTCTACATACTTTTAAAACTATCTATGTTAAAATAGATTTGTAACTTTTTGGAGGTGTATGCATGAAAAACTTTTGGAAGAACAACCATTACTTTGAAATTTCCTTATACGCCCTTGGCGTCATTATCTTATCTATTTTATTTTATCGTGTTTCTTCTAACACTGATAATATTGCACCTTCTATAATGGCGTTTGTGAAGGGTATTACAAGCGTTCTTTCGCCAATCTTTTATGGACTTCTTATTGCTTATTTATTTAATCCTATCATGGATTTCTTTGAGCGATACTTATTAATGTGGATTAAACCAACGCAAAAACGTCAGAGGACTTTTATTCGTACAACTTCTATTCTGGCAGTTTACTTATGTGTTGTAGGAACTATTATCATTATGTTCCGTTATCTTATTCCACAACTGGCAAACAACTTAAAAGAATTAGCGACAATGTTACCTATTTATAAGAGGGAACTTACAACTACACTTACAGAGCTTCAACAAGGCTTAAATCAAAATGGTATTATTCTACCTAACGAACTTAATGTAGCTACATTATTTGATCAATTTGATCTACAAAAGCTTTTATCAACCTCTGCTTTTGATGCAATCAATAATTTAGTAACAATCATTATGTCTCAAGCAATTACTATTGCTTCTTCATTACTTAATTTAGTAATGGGGCTAGTTATTGCATTCTATGCACTTATGCAAAAAGAAGCATTTGCTTATGCTTCAAAACGTGTAACTTATTCTCTGCTTCATAAAAAACGTGCTGAAAAAGTAATCGCTATTTTTTCAGAAGGACATAGTGTTTTTATTCAATTCTTTGTAGGGAAATTTATTGATTCATTCATTATAGGTGTGATTGCTTTTATTGGATTATATTTCATGAAAAATCCATATGCCCTATTATTAGCAGTAATCGTTGGAATCTTTAATATGATTCCATACTTCGGACCAATATTAGGTGCAATTCCTGCTGTAGCCATTACATTATTTGAAGGATTACCAGCAGCTCTAGCTGTTTTAGTCTTTATTGTTATCCTTCAACAATTCGATGGTTTAGTCTTAGGCCCTAAAATTCTTGGAGATTCTATTGGACTTAGTCCATTTTGGATTATCTCAGGTATTATTATCGGTGGTGCACTTTGGGGACCTCTCGGAATGTTCTTCGCTTCACCAATCATTGCAGTAACCTTAACAAATATCAATCGCATAATTGATGCCAAACTTATTGCAAAAGATGTAACTTTAGTAGAACTAGAAAAACCAATCCCACCTTATAAAAGACCACAATCGCCAAGACAGTGGTATAAAAATAGAAAGCAAAAAAAATAATTTATTTCATAAAAAATAGCTGTATAAACTTATTTTCTTTAGTTTATACAGCTATTTCTTTAATACTTTCTTCTAACATTTATCTATTTACTATTTCTTCTCTTTCTTTACAGGTCTTAATATTTCATACCCTATTGTTTCTGGGAGATGGCGCTGATAAACCATATTCACAGCTTCATTCCATTCATAACCTTTTTCTTCAGGATTAAAGTGCCAAGCTAAATCCTCTACTCTCTTCATTACCTCACCACAATCTTTTAAGAAATCAAAAGCTGGATGATAAAATACGAGATAATCAGTAGCTGGTACTTCTCTTATTTCAAACCCTTTAGGAATAACACCATTATAGTCAGCATCTACTCCAAAACCATAAAAGTATCCTCTTTTACCATTTTCCTCAAACCATCCTGCTGTATGCACAGTTACAATAGAATTTGCTACATGATTCATACTATCAATGATGCCACAAACCTTATCACAATCATGTCTATTCCAAAAACTCATATAATCTTTTGCATCTAAGTCCCAAATACCAATATATTTATGTGCTGGGATGTGTTCAACTCTTACATTTGCATTTGTTAAAATTGTTTTATTCATAATGGATTCTCCCTCTTTCAAATAATATTCAGGAAAGACTACATTCTGCATGTTTCGTAGTGGCACCGGCACTGGATTTCTTCGATATGCCGCTGGTGTACATCCATAAGCATTCATAAAAGCCCTCGTCAGAGCCTCTTGAGAAGAATATCCATACTTTAAAGCAATATCCATAATACGCTGCCTACTATCCCTTATCTCCAAAGTCGCCCTAGCAAGTCTTCTTCCAGCAATATAACTCTTAAGTGTCATCCCCACAATCTCATGAAACTTCACAGAACAATAATAAGGTGAATACCCTATCTGCTGCGACATCTCCAATAATGTCGGATTCTCTTCCAAGTGATCTTCAATCCAATAAATCATCTTCTGTATTGCCTCATGCCACTCATACATTGTTTATCTCTCCCTTCTCCAAAATAATACCACCCTCCCAGCCCCCAATTCTTGATATAACTTGCAAAGTATTATAAAAAGGAAAGTCAAAAAATACCCCCATCTCATGCTACCTTCGGAACAATTTGTTGCTAGTCTTAGTGAAGATAATCAATACGGTTTTAGGTCGAGTGTCCGAGCGAAGCGAGTTTTCGACCGTTGTATTGATTATCAAGCTTAGACTAGCACAAATTGTGTAGAGTGTAGCTGAGTGGGGGTATTTTTTGACGGACCCTTAAGGAATCCTTGTCTTATAGCATACCTTCGATTTTTTGTTGAAGTGCTGTTTTTGGTAATGCACCTACAACTGTATCTACTACTTGACCATCTTTGATTAAGATGATTGTTGGAATGCTCATTACATTGTATTTGCTTGCGATAGCACGATTTTCATCTGTGTTAATTTTTCCGATCTTAACCTTTCCTTCGTACTCTGTAGCTAATTCGTCAATAACTGGTGACATCATTTTGCATGGTCCACACCAGTCTGCATAGAAGTCTACTACTACTGGAATTGATGATTCAAGTGCTTCTGTTTGGAAGTTTCCATCTTCAAATTTAAATGCCATTTTTGTTCCTCCTTAAATATATATATCATATGCTTTACTTATAACATTCTTTAAACTTAAACACAAGGTTAGTTTATTATATATCATTTATAAATGCAATATAATATTCTCCTTATTTATTATGACTTTATCTGATACTTCTATTCACATAAAAAAGCAACCTCATCAAGTCTTTGACTATCATAAGGTTGCCTTTTTACCATTTCTTCTCACACTTTTGTTTTCAAAGTTTATTTGCTATTTTGTCTATTTGGTTTTACTGCTTCTAAGCGATTAATAGTAAATCCAAGCTCTGAGAATTTCTTTTCGTACTCTGTCATAATGTTATCTTCCATATCACTATTGTGTAAATCTAAAGTAACATTTTTCATAAGCCAATTTCTAAGTGAAAGTTCTTCAATTGATGAAGCAAATAACCCTTTGTTATCTGTTTTGAAGTGGATTTCACCATTATCTACTAAGATTTGTTCATAACGATCGAGGAATTCTCTATATGTTAATCTTCTGTTTGCATGTCTT
This sequence comes from uncultured Eubacteriales bacterium, assembly GCA_900556665.1. The sequence continues at coordinate 9,373 of USPX01000041.1, read as the reverse complement.
TTCTTTGGCCATGGATCTGAGAAGTTAAGGTAAAGTCTTTCTACCTCTCCTGCCTCAAATATATCTGTACAGTTGTGTACATCAAAGAATAAGAATCTCAAATTTTTAGGTGCCTCTTCACTTGCATTAGCTTTTTTACAAGCTTTATATACAACTGTTTCCGCTCTTTCAGCTGCAATATAATTAATATCTGGATTTCTTAAAGCAAGTTGTGTAATGAAACCACCTTTACCACATCCAAATTCTACATGAATAGGATTGTCGTTACCAAAGTGTTCTTTCCATTTTCCTTTTAATTCTTCTGGATTTTGAATTACTCTTTCATCTTGTGCTAAGTAATCTGTAGCTCTTGCATCTCTTCTTAAGCGCATAAGGATATTCCTTTCTCTCGTGCCATTCAATTTATTTTAAAACTTTTGTTTTCTAACTAAATCATTCTTATTCATTATAATAAGGCCTACCTAGAAAATCAACATATATAAATTTCCTGCACATTCTTAGCCTATGATAAAACAGCCTCCAAGTGTTTTTCCTTGGAGGCCATTTCATTTTTTCTATCTTATAAATTTTTATAACTTAAAACTTTATGGTTTCGCACATATTTATAATACTTCTACAATGCTTCTAGCAAACTCTTCTAAAGCAGGTGCAGCTGCTTCTCCTTTTTCCTCAACAATCTTAACAACTGCACTTCCTATAATAATGCCATCTGTGTAATCTTTAAGCACTGCTGCTTGCTCAGCATTAGAAATACCAAAACCTAGAGCTGTTGGAATCTTACTATACTTTTTAATGCTCTCAAACATTTCACCAAAATCTGTTTCAATTTGACTTCTCATACCTGTTACCCCTAAAGAAGAAACACAGTATAAGAAGCCTCTAGCCTCTTTACAGATTTTTTCTGTGCGTGCTCTAGAAGTTGGAGTTACAAGGGCAATAAGGTCAATATCAAAGTCCCTTGCATATGCATCAAATTCTTCTTTTTCTTCACAAGGTAAATCTGCAATGATTACGCCATCTACTCCCACTTCCTGACATCTTTTAAAGAAACCTGCAATGCCATAGTGATAGATTGTATTAGCATACATTAAAAATACTAATGGAATTTGAGTATTTTTCCTTACTTTTGCTACCATATCAAATACTTTATCTACATGGATATCATTTTCCATAGCACGTAAATTAGCTTCTTGAATGACAGGCCCATCAGCTACTGGATCTGAAAATGGAATACCAATTTCAATAAGTGTACTACCACCTTTTTCTAAAGCATAAATAAACTGCTCTGTTGCATCTAAGTTTGGATCACCTGCTGTTATAAATGGAATAAATGTTTTTTTACCTTCTGCTTTTTTCTTTTCAAATACTAACCCAATATTACTCATGAAGATCTACCCCCTTATATCTTGCAATTGCTGCTACGTCTTTATCCCCTCTACCGGATAAAGTAATCACTAAAATTTTATCTTTCCCCATAGTTGGTGCTATTTTCTTAGCTAATGCTACGGCATGTGAACTTTCAATAGCTGGAATAATTCCTTCTATTTTAGATAAATATTCGAAAGCTTCTACAGCTTCATCATCTGTAATAGGTAAATATGTGGCACGTTCTGTATCTTTTAAATAACTGTGTTCTGGCCCTACCCCTGGATAATCTAATCCTGCTGAAATAGAATAAACTGGTGCAATACTACCATTGTCTGTTTGTAAGAAATAAGATTTCATACCATGGAAAATACCCGGTGTTCCTTTCGTCATTGTAGCTGCTGTTTCAATTGTTTCAATGTCTCTACCACCAGCTTCAGCCCCATAAAGGGCAACTTCTTTGTCTCCTATAAAATCATAAAATGTACCAATTGCATTACTTCCGCCACCTACACAAGCCATAACAGCATCTGGAAGTTTACCTTCTTTAGCCAACATTTGTGATTTAATTTCTTTTCCAATAATACTTTGGAAGTCTCTTACCATTTCTGGATATGGATGTGGCCCTACTGCTGAACCCATACAGTAGAATGTAGTTTCTACATTTTGTGCCCAATCTTGAAGAGCTGCATTTACTGCATCTTTAAGTGTTCTAGTTCCTGTTTTAACAGCATTTACTTTAGCACCTAAAAGTTCCATACGATATACATTAAGCGCCTGTCTTACTGTATCTTCTTCTCCCATATAAATTTCACATTCGAATCCCATAAGTGTCGCAATTGTTGCTGTTGCAACCCCATGTTGTCCTGCCCCTGTTTCAGCAATAATACGTTTTTTCCCCATACGTTTTGCAAGTAACATTTGTCCTAATACATTATTGATTTTATGAGAACCTGTATGATTAAGATCTTCACGTTTTAAATAAATTTTTGCCCCACCTAAATCTTTAGTCATTTTCTCTGCATAATAAAGGAGAGATGGCCTACCTGTATATTCTTTAAATAATAAATCTAATTCTTCATTAAATGCCTTATCATCTTTATAAAATTCATATGCTTTTTCAAGTTCTTCTAATGCTATCATTAATGTTTCTGGAACATATTGTCCGCCATACATGCCATATTTCCCTTTTTTACTCATGTTTTTCACCTCATCAATAATTTTATATTACTTGATCATTTCATTAAAAATATCTATAACCTGTTTAATCTTATGTTCATCTTTAAAATAAGCATTGTCCTCTAATTTGCTACTCATATCAATAGCGTAAGGTTTGTGCGCTATGGCTTCTCTTAAATTATCGCTGCCTATACCTCCTGCCAAGAAATATGGTTTTTGAATTTGTCTACCTACAAGTGATTTCAGTTTATCCCAATCAAAGCTTTCACCACTGCCACCATATGCTCCTGCTGTATAAGTATCAAACAAATAATAATCTATAGGTGCCCATTCTAAGGTTTCTAATTCATTTATTAGTTCCTCCTGACTTTCTACACGAAGCGCCTTTATAATAGGTACATTTGTTTCTCGCTTAAGCTGGGCAATATAAGTGTTATCTTCATCCCCATGTAATTGAATACAATCAATGACGCCTTCTTCTACACATCTGCAAATGTTAGCAATTGATTCATTAACAAATACACCTACCGCCTTAATATCTGGATGAAGTTTATTTTTTAAAATCTTAGCTTCATCCAAAGATACCCGACGTTTACTTTTCGCAAACACAAACCCTATATACTCTGGTCTATATTTATTCACAGTTTCAATATCTTCTAACCTACGTAATCCACAGATTTTAAGTTTTACCATGTATAACTCCTCAATTTTCTATATGTTATAGACATTTTTAAACTTCTATCAACTCTTTCAACCTATTTATTCTATCACCAGATTTTACAACGCCCTCTCCAATAAGTACGGCATTGGCACCTAAGCTCTTTATAAATTTCATATCCTCTAAAGTTTTCACACCACTTTCAGCTACGAAAATACATTCTTTAGGTAGGAGTTTGCTAAGTCTTTCAGAGACACTTAAACTCACCTCAAAGGTCTGTAAATTACGGTTGTTTACACCAATAATTCTTGCACCTGCTGCTAATGCCCTTTTTACTTCTTCCTCATTATGGGTTTCAACTAAAACATCCATCTCTAATTCATGAGCTTTTTGAAGTAAGTTCTTTAATGTCTCTTGCTCTAGAGCGGCCACAATTAATAATATTGCATCTGCTCCTATTGCTTTAGCTTCATAAACTTGCCATTCGTCTATGATGAAATCCTTCCTTAGTAAGGGAAGTTTTACTTCACCTTTAATAGCTGTTAAATAGCTATTATCTCCTTTAAAATAATCAGGCTCTGTTAAAACAGATATAGCTGATGCCCCGCCCTTTTCATAATCCTTAGCAATACCTATATAATCAAAATCCTCACATATAATCCCCTTAGACGGAGAGGCCTTCTTAACTTCTGCAATAATCTTTGTATTTGGGGACAGGTCTTTAATACTGCTACTTAGTGCTTCAAAAAAACTATAGTGGGGATATGTGCTATTTCTTATTTGTACTTTAAAATCTTCAATAGTCATTTGCTTTTTTAACTGACTGATTGCTTGCTGACGTTTTGTAATAATCTCATCTAAAATCATGCCATCACCTGCCCAAATGAATTTGTCTTAGTAATAAACTCATTAAGCTTTTCAAGGGCTTTACCTGAATCGATCATTTCTGCTGCTAGATTAAGGGCTTCTTTTAAATCCATATTTAAGGCAACCTTTAAGGCTACAGCTGAATTTAAAAGTACCATATCTCGTTTAGGTCCTTTTTCACCTTTTAAGATGCTAAGCGCAATTTCTTTATTCACCTTTGCATCATCCCCTACTAAGTCAGATTGCTTACATAGGCCTAGGCCTAATTCTTCTGGGTTGATTACAAATGATTTAAGTTCTTTTCCAATGACTTCACAAACAGTAGTTGGGGCACATAATGAAACTTCATCCATGCCATCTTGCCCGTGAACAACCATAGCATGTTTAACACCTAAATTAGCTAATACTTGGGCCATTGGCTTAACAAGCTCTTCTGAATAAACACCTAATACTTGTAAATTAGCTAAGGCTGGACTAGCTAAAGGTCCTAGTATATTAAAGATTGTACGTACACCCATTTGTTTTCTAGCTGCTGCCACATATTTCATTGCACTGTGATAAACTGGTGCATACATGAAACAGAAATTTATTTCATTTAAAATCTCTTCACTTTGTTCTTTTGTTACATCTAATTTCGCGCCAAGTGCTTCTAAAACATCTGCACTTCCACACTTACTTGAAATACTGCGATTACCATGTTTCGCAACTTTGACTCCTGCTGCTGCTACAACTAATGATGAAATCGTAGAGACATTAAATGTATTGATACAATCTCCGCCTGTTCCTACTATATCTAGTAAATCTCCCTCTGCCTTAAGGACATTACACTTTTCTCTCATGACCTTGGCACTAGCTGTGATTTCATCTACGGTCTCTCCCCTTATACTAAGTGCTGTTAATAAACTTCCCATTTGAGCTTCTGTGGCACTACCACTCATAATACTGTTCATTGCTTCTATTGATTCTTCATATGTTAAATCATTACCTTCGATTAATTTCTTAATATATTTATTGTGATTGTGACTGACTTTCACCTCTAAGAAATTTTTAATCATCTTCTTACCATTTTCAGTTAAAATAGACTCTGGATGAAATTGTAAACCATAGGTTGGATGCGTTTTGTGCTGAATTGCCATAATTTCTCCATCCGAATCCTCTGCTGTAATTTGTAAGTCCTTACTTAATGTTTTTTTATCAATGATAAGTGAATGATAACGTCCTGCTACAAACTTCTCACCCAATCCTTTAAAAATAGGACTTTCTTGCTTAATATAAATTTCACTTATTTTACCATGTAAAATTCTTTTTGCCCTTACAACCTTACTCCCAAAAGCCTCTCCAATTGATTGATGTCCAAGGCATACACCTAAGATAGGTATTTTTCCACTAAAATGACGAATCGCTTCTAATGAAATTCCTGCATCTTTCGGATATTTAGGGCCTGGGGAAATAATAAGATGTGTTGGATGAAGCTTTTCAATTTCGTCAATTGTAATTTTGTCATTACGTACTACTTTAATATCTGGATTGATCTCACCAATAAATTGATATAAGTTATAAGTAAAACTATCATAATTATCAATCATTAAAATCATATTATTTCCCTCACTTTCTTCATGGCTGCAAATAATGCTGATGCCTTATTAATTGTTTCTTGATATTCCGTTTCTGGGTCTGAATCTAAAACAACACCACATCCTGCCTGTACATAAGCCATACCATCCTTTTTCACAATTGTACGAATGCCAATACAAGTATCTAAGTTACCTTCATATCCGATATAACCAATTGCCCCACCATAAATGCCACGTTTATTATTTTCAAGTTCTTCAATAATCTCCATAGCCCTTACTTTAGGTGCACCTGATAAGGTACCTGCTGGTAAAATAGATTTCACTACATCAACTGCATTTAAACTTTCTTTTAATTGGCCTTTTACATTGGTTGTAATATGAGTTACATGAGAAAGTTTCTTAAGTGCCATATAATCTGTTACTTCTACCGTATTAAATTCACTAATACGGCCAATATCATTTCTTGCTAAATCTACAAGCATATTATGCTCTGCAAGTTCTTTAGGGTCTTTTAAAAGTTCTTCGCATAATCTTTGATCTTCTTCATCATTTTTACCTCTTGGTCTCGTTCCTGCAATTGGTTGTGTCACCACAACTCTATCTTGTACTTTTACTAGTGTTTCTGGTGAAGCCCCAGCAAGCTGTAAATCTTCAAATTGCATTAAATACATATAAGGTGATGGATTAATCGTACGAAGTACACGATAAACATCAAATAAATTACTTTCAATTTTTGCCCTAAACACTTGGGAAGGTACAACTTGGAATATATCTCCGTTAGCAATATACTCTTTAGCTTTTTCAACCTTTGCCATAAACTCTTCTTTTGTCATATTACTTGTAAATTCAATCTCATCATCAAAGTTAACTTCTACTTTTTTACAAGGGCGTTTTACAAATTGTACAAGTTCTTTTAAACGTTCTTTAGCTTCTTCATAACTTGCTTCAATATCTTTACTCTCCCCATTAATATTTACAATCAAAATAATCTTTTGCTTGTAATGATCAAAACAAATAATTTCATCAAAGAACATCAGTTTAATATCATCTGTATCCAATTCATCTTGATTGGTGAAATTAAGATTTTCTACATACTTTACAGTGTCATATCCAAAGTAACCTACACCACCACCTGTAAATGGTGGTAATTTTAAGCCTTTAGGTGAACGATATGTTTCCATTAACTCTTTTAGTTCATCTAATGGATTGCCTGTAAGCTTTTTGACCTTCTCCCTTGTAGCATAACAAGTCTTTCCATTTTTCACATAAAAGCTAGCATTAGGATTAAATCCAATAAAAGTATAACGTGCCCATTTTTCTCCACCTTCAATACTTTCAAGTAAAAAGTATCTATCATACTCTTCTTTAATACGACTAAGCACCCCCATAGGTGTTTGAAAATCCATATACATTTCTAGGCTTACTGGTATTTTGTTATACGTTTTTGCAAGTGATTTAACTTCTTCTAAACTTGGATAAAACATCTTATTCCCTCCCTAAACTCATAGATTTAATTACGCTACATTTCTGCTGGGGCAAGGGATTTTTAAGAAATAAAAAAGCACCCACCCTCAGCTATTAGCCAAGGGTGAGCGCCTAATTTTAAATGATTTCTCATCATAATAGACATTAGATTTAGCCCACGGTACCACCTTGATTCGTATACACAGGTATACGCACTCCATGCAGAATGCCATCACATTCCTCATCTCTAACGCAGATGTTACGTCATAAAATACTAAGAACCCTAAATTCCTTTCATTATGCCCTCAGGAGCCCATTTATCTAATCCGTTTAATACTGGTATTCCACCCTCACCAGTTCTCTGTAAATGCGTAATTAGTTTTACTTCTCCCTCACAGGTTTATTTGAATATTATTTAATTTACTTTATAATATTATAATATTCTATTTTTTTCAATATATAATTTTATTTTTTCTAAATCAGACATTTTTATCAGTCTTATTTAAGCACTTTTACCAAAATGATTAGCCTTATTAATGTTCCTCTTCAGATAACGGAATAATCCAATAACCATACTCTCCATTAACTGGCTGCATATTTTGTCTGCACAAAAAGCCCGTTACTTCTATAGGGTCTGATAATATAGATTGGCGATTAGGATTATATATATCAGGTATACCTAAATAGTACTTACCTTCTCCATTATGTCCTAATAAAATTTCATTATACTTATAATATGCAAAAGTAATAAAAGGTTGGCTGCACCATTCATAACTTAGACCTGGAATCTTTAAAAATTCTCCATAAGGAATCTTAACCCACTCTGTATCTACAGTTTCTTGAATGAACGATTCTACCATTTCACCTTTTGCATAAATTTCTGCCAAGGTACTTTCTTTAATGCCTCTATTTTTCCTACCATCTTCTACCTCATGAATTTCTGAGGCCTTATCTTGCACCTTAGATTCTGATATATTAGTTTCTGATATATTAGTTTCTGGTATATTAGCCTCTGATATATTAGCTTCTGATATATTAGCCTCTGATATATTAGCTTCTGATATATTAGCCTCTGATATACTTCCTGTAACTACTGATTCTGTTTTATCAGAACCTTTTTTAAGCCTACTTTGTATGTCTTGTAACTTTCTTTCAATTTCCTCTAAATAATCAATTTCCTCAGGTGTCTCCTCTACGAGATTTTCTCCTTCATCAGGTTCGATATAATCTGTTTCTAAATCCCAATAAGCATTGTCAGTATTTTCTTCTACTATTTCTTCTATTATCTTTTCTTCTTTCTTTACTTCTTGTAATTGCTCAGCCTCTTTTATACTTACAACTCTATTTATTGAACTATTTTGACTGCTTAATTGTTTAAGTCTTTCTGTAATACGTTTAATTGCTTTTTCACTTTCTGTTATTTCATCGTCCAAGCTGTCTTTTCTCTCCATGTCTTCTTCTTGAATAATAACAGGCTCACTTCCACCTTCTAAATCATTTTCATTCCCAACCACAGGCTCTGGATCATCCCCCTGAGGAGCGGATACTTCATTTTGTCCCCAACAGATACAATGCATTCCACCTGGTTTGATAGATGTTTCTGGCCCTGGTTCTTGTGGCACTGTTACACCCTCTCCAGTATTAATAATTGGACCTGGACCTTGTGGTATACCGGTTCCTGTTCCTGTATTTATTACTGGGCCTGGGCCTTGTGGTATGCTGCCTCCTGTTCCTGTATTTATTACTGGACCTGGTTCTTGAATGACTGGTGAGAATTCATCTACTTCTTCAAATTCCTCTGAGTCATCTCTTGGCCTTGGTCTTGGAGGTTTATCATCTTTTTCTGGTCCTGGTGGTATATGTGGACCCCATGGTCCTGGTGGGCCTCCTGGGCCTCCTGCCCATGGTGGTGGACCTCCTGGATTTCCTGGCCTTGGTGGAGGTGGTGGCACTGGACCCGGACCTCCTGGTCTTGGTGGAGGTGGTGGCATTTGGCCTGGCTCTTCTGGTCTTGCCGGAGATACTGGCATTTGGCCTGGCTCTTCTGGTCTTGCCGGAGATATTGGCATTTGTTCTGGCTCTTCTGGTCTTGCCGGAGATATTGGCATCCGTTCTGGCTCTTCTGGTCTTGCCGGAGATATTGGCATCTGTTCTGGCTCTTCTGGTCTTACCGGAGATATTGACATTTGGTCTGGCTCTTCTGGTCTTGCTGGAGATGTTTGCGTTTGGCCTGAATCTTCTGGTCTTGCTGGAGATGTTGGCATAT
>USPX01000040.1 GCA_900556665.1 uncultured Eubacteriales bacterium | reverse complement strand
TAACCACAACTACCGTGAAAGCCAAAAATACCATATTTAAATTGATTTAAAATATAAAGTGGAATAAGGCGTTGCCATCCCATGCAAATACCTAATTCAAAGGTGTTTTGGCTGAAGAATGTTTGGCACTTATTGCTAGCTAGATTGTAAGCATCTGTTTCAAAGAGGGGGATACCATAGCGCGTAGTTAAACCTTTGAGTGATTTAAAACCAGAGATGTTTCCTGATGAAATGAGATTTTCATCTATAGTAACAATAAGGTCTATAGGTATTATTTGAAGATATTCGGCTATCTGATAAGTCGTATCTTTAGTACCAAATAAAACAACTTTATAAAGCATCTTTAACCTCCTTAAAATGGGTACATTCTTGATCTATGGTGTGCATAAAGGTTTTAGAGTTTTCAGCTATGAGTGAGCGGAAGTTATTAAGATTATCAAATCCATCAGGTGTCCATGAATAGGGGTGTGTCAGAATTTGAATTTTATCATGATTTTTAAATAGCTCTGCAGAAGGGGTTAAACCATAATTCCAATGATGTCTAGAATCGGATAGATAGCAAACAGTAGGTGTTGCTATATTTAAATCTTCGATGAAAGAAAAATAATCATTTTGATAAGCATTAATTGCAAAAGGAAGTTTAAGATTAGCTCGTAAAATTTCTTTGGAAGGGCGATGAATAGAAAAGGTATCGATTTTAATAGGTAACATTTGATTGAGGATATTAATTTGCTTTTCAATTTCACTACATATGTGTGTTAAATCAGTAAGTCCATTAGGATGAAAATGAAGTCCTATACAATGCCCTAAATGGGCTATTTCATGAATAAGTGTGAGATTACGTTTAGATAGGAGGTTATAGGCATTATTTGTAAGTTGAAAGAAATAGGTAGAATGAAAATCTTCGTTTGCCTCAACTAGAGCAAGCTGATAAGCTCTTTCTACACTAAATTCTACATCATGCCGCATAATAATAAATTTATTTTTATTTTTGGCTGTATAAAAGTTTTCGACTTTACCACTAATTTTTATAAGATTAATAATATTTTGATAATCTTTATAAGAGAACATGAAAAGCCTCCTTATATATAAGTTAAATAAAGGTTAAGCTGGATAAAAATATGATATTAATAGGAAAGACTTGTGACAAAAAAACAAAATGCGACATAGAATATAATAGATATGAGGTAGTGTAGTAATTTAACAGGAGGATAGAGTAGAATGTATAAGGATCAAGTCATTTTAGTGACAGGAGGAACGGGTTCTTGGGGACATGAACTTGTTACCCAGCTTTTAACATATAATCCTAAAGAAATTAGAATTTACTCTAGAGGCGAAATGGCACAAGTAAAGATGTGTAGAGAATACAATGATTCACGTTTAAGATTTATAGTAGGTGATGTAAGAGATTATGCATCATTGGAAGAAGCAACCATAGGTGTAGATTATATATTTCATTTAGCTGCTCTTAAACATGTACCTATATGTGAAATACAACCTTATGAAGCCATTAAGACTAATATTAAGGGAACAGAAAATCTCATTAAAGCAAGTATCAAAAATAAGGTTAAAAAAGTTATAGATGTATCGACAGATAAAGCAGTAGATGCATTAAATTTGTATGGGATGACAAAGGCAGTAGGGGAAAGACTTATTATTCAAGCCAATTTATTGTCAAAGGATACAAAGTTTGTTTGTATTCGTGCAGGCAATGTAATAGGTTCCAATGGGAGTGTAGTACCATTCTTTATTAATCAAATTAATACAACTAAAGAAATAACACTGACACATAAAGCGATGACAAGATATTTTATTACACTACCTGAAGCAATTAGTTTACTTTTTAAGGCTGCTGAAGCAAGTAGAGGTGGCGAAATTTTTGTAATGCGTATGCCCGCTTATCGTATAATTGATGTAGCTAATGTTTTAATAGAAGAAAGTAAGGTTCAGGGTGTAACCATTAAAGAAATTGGTATGAGACCTGGAGAAAAATTAGATGAAGTACTCGTATCAGAGTATGAAGTAAATCATACATTTATGTATAATGATACTTATTATATGATTATGCCAACTTTAGAAATAGAGGGACTTAAAGCGTATTACGATAAGTTAAATTTACAAAAAGTTAATTTCAAACGTTATACCTCAGCAGATCAAATATTACCAAAAGATAAAGTAAAAGAACTCCTTGTGAAGGGAAAATATTTAAGCGAATAAATATGATACTAAAGGGGATGCCCAAAAAATTATTATAAATCTTATAGGCATTCTCTTAATATTTATATACAAGTCTATTCAGGCTATAAATCTATATAGATGACATAGATACAAGATATATTGCATTACAATAAATAGAGAGACTTTTATTAGGGTGAAATACAATGAAACTGCTTATAACAGGTTCTAAAGGATTTATAGGAAAAAATCTAGTGATAAGGCTTAAAGAAGAAGGGATACATGAAATATTAGAGTATGATCTGGATACACCTAAGGAATTATTAGAAGCTTATTGTAAGATTTGTGACTGTGTGATTCATTTAGCAGGAATTAATAGACCTAAATCTGAGGAAGAATTTATGCAGGGTAATTGTGATTTTACAAAAGAGCTTATAGAGAAGCTCAAAAAAGCTCAAAATAAGGCAACTATTATAGTTACTTCATCAATACAAGCGCAGAGGGACAATTTATATGGTAAGAGTAAAAAGGCCGGGGAAGAAGTACTGATTAAGTATAGTGAAGAAAGTGGCAATAAAGTATGTATCTACCGTTTACCTAATGTATTTGGCAAGTGGTGCAGGCCCAATTATAACAGTGCTGTAGCTACATTTTGCTATAATATAGCAAGAGATTTACCAATTACGGTAACAGATCCGAATATTAGTTTACAGCTTGTATATATTGATGACGTTGTAGAGGAAATTATAGGTGCTATAGAAAATAAAAATGTAGCTTATGAAAAGTGTTATTACAAGGTGCCTAAAGTATATACAGCTACTCTAGGGGAAATTACAAGTCTTTTATATGCTTTTAAAGCAAGTAGGACTAATTTAGATGTGCCTAAGGTGAGTGATGATTTTAGTAAAGTATTATATAGCACCTATACAAGTTATTTACCAGAAGAAGCATTTAAATACCCATTAGTCATGCATACGGATCAAAGAGGCAGCTTCACAGAAATTATTAAGACATTAGAAAAAGGCCAGTTTTCTGTAAATGTAGCAAAGCCAGGTATTACTAAGGGGAATCATTGGCACCATACGAAGGTTGAAAAATTCCTTGTAGCATATGGTAAGGGATGTATTAAGTTTAGAAAAATAGGAACGGATAAAGTAATTACTTATCATGTTAGTGGAGAAAAGTTAGAAGTTATAGATATTCCAGTTGGCTATACGCATAGTATTAGCAATGAAGGAGAAGAAGACTTAATTACATTTATGTGGTGTAATGAATGTTTTGACCCAAATCATCCAGATACTTATTATGAGGAGGTTGAACATGAAGAAGCTTAAAGTAATGACAATTATAGGTACGAGACCTGAAATTATTAGACTTTCAGAGACCATTAAAGCCTGTGATAAATATTTTGACCATACCTTAGTGCATACAGGGCAAAATTGGGATTATACACTAAATGAAGTTTTCTTTAAGGATTTGGAACTGCGTGCCCCAGATTATTACTTAGATAGTGTAGGAAAAGATTTGGGAGAAACCATGGGAAATATTATTGCCAAGTCCTATGCTATTTTGCAAAAGGTAAAACCAGAAGCTGTATTATTATTAGGGGATACCAATTCAGCATTAGCTGCTATTTCAGCTAAAAGGCTTAAGATACCTATTTTTCATATGGAAGCAGGTAATAGGTGCTGGGACTGGAATGTGTCTGAAATGATTAATCGTAAAATAGTAGACCATATTTCAGATATTAATTTGCCTTATACACAACATGCAAGGCGCTATTTATTAAGCGAAGGTATAGATGGCAAAACGATTTTTGTAACAGGTTCGCCTATGAGAGAAGTTCTTAGAGCTCATGAGGAGAAGTTTACGAAGAGTGATGTACTAGAAAGATTAGGATTAAAAGCTAATAATTATATTTTGGTATCCGCCCACCGTGAAGAAAATATTGATATTGAGCGAAACTTTATGTCTTTAATGAATGCCATTAATGGCATTGCTGAGAAATACCAAATGCCAGTGATTTATTCAATCCACCCTAGAAGTAAGAAATTTATTGTTCAAAGAGGCTTTAAATTTCATCCATTAGTACAAAGCTTGAAGCCATTTGGATTTATTGACTATATTAAATTACAGACTAATAGTTATTGCGTTTTATCAGATAGTGGTACCTTATCAGAAGAAAGTGCTATGCTAGACTTTCCAGGTGTACTTATACGTACTTCTACAGAAAGGCCAGAGGTTTTAGACAGTGGCACAGTTGTGATAGGCGGTATTACAGAAAAAGATATATTAGAAGCCATAGGTGTAGCTGTAAGTATGCAAGTTAATAAAGAAGGAAAAGTACTGCCATGGGATTATGAAGATACAAATGTTTCAGCTAAGGTAGTAAGGCTGATTCAAAGCTATACACATATTGTAAATAAGACAGTATGGCAGAAATAGAATATTAGATAGTATAAGGAGTAATCGTTATTTAAAAGTTGATAACGTTACTCCTATTTTTATGAATAGAGCGATGTAGATATAAATGAGTCACTAATGGCTATAAAATGTATAAAAATTAGGGAGAATGATGTCTAGATTGTTAGATTATCATAAAGGGGTTAGTGGATTATAATAAAAATAGTTTATGCAGGAAGATAAAATTTTTAGGAGGAGAGTATGAATAAAATTTATAATTTACATATGGGAAAAGCAAAATGTGCAGTAGATTTAGGAGATGGTAGCGAAAGAGGGGAATATGTTAATCAAGATTATATTTTGCATAAGATGGGGCGTCCTCACCGTGCTATTAGTTTAATGTATTGCTACTATCCAATGGATAAGGGATGGCCAGGACGTGCTAGTGTGGTACATGCAAATCCAGATGTAAAGTTTGCTTGGGACTACCCATATGATGATTACTTTACTTATAAAGGTGGACTTGGTGGCACTTTAAATGATGAACCTTTTACATATATGAGAGATATTCGTCGTCATGGACAAGATGTTAACTTAACATTAACTATAGATTGCGGTTTAAGTGATGAATATTTAATAGCAGTTGCCAAAGAACTACGTACATTTGGACGCATGTTCCTTCGTATTAATCATGAAGCCACAGGAAACTGGTTTACACATAATAAGCGCTATAGCTATCAAGAAGTAGCTGATTTCTTTGTAAGATTTCATAACATTATTAAAGAATATGCACCTAATGTAAAAACGGTTATTTGCGGCGCTGATATCCAAAACTTAGAAAGTAAAACACTTGAAAAAGAAGATGAATTTAAGCAGACTATATTAGCAGCAGATGTATGGGCTGTAGATAAATATTTAGCGCTTCACTGGGGATGGCCATATGATATAGCAGAAACAGGTGGTACAAGCCATGCTCGCTATAAAAATGCCAATACATATGCTCTTACAAAAGCTACATTTGAGCGTTATAAAGAACTTAATGGTGGTATAGCTAAACCGATGGTTATGGCAGAGCTTAATGCAGATGGCGATGTAACAGGGCCTTATGAACAAGCCACTATGGTAAGAGACTTTTTAGACCGCATTAGAGAAGAAAATGCCACATGGTTTACAGGCTTTACAATGTATCAATTTAGAGATAGGGGGCGTCTTGGACTTGAAATAGAAGATCCTAATAATAGTGAAGTGGGAATTGAACAACCTATTTTTAAAATGTATAAAGAGATGATTCATGAAGATTACTTCATGCCAGAAATGACGTGGGGCGAAGAAGCAAGCTTACCAATAACACTTCGTTGGGGTGGTGCAGAAGATTCCACTGGACTTGCTATACCTCTTCATTTTGAAAAAAATCCTACTTTCTGTGAAGTTACTTTTGAAGGGGAAGAAAACTATATGATGGAGCTGAATGGTAAATGGTTCTATAAATCACCACAAGCTAAAACAATTGATTTAATGTCTGCCTTCTTTGAAAAGCCATTAGCAGGTGAAGCAGATTTAACACTTAAAATTTTTGCACCACCAGCTACAGGTGAAAATGACCCTAGTCAAGGTGAAGATTGGTTAGAAAATTACTATACAAAAGTAGAAAAGTTACCAGAAATTCGTATCCGTTTTGCACCTACTGAAGTATAGAAAGATGAAAATTAGATTAAAAAATAAAATCTTTATAGTTTTATAATGCAATAAGTTGTATAATAGGAAAGTATTTGGTCAAAAATCTAATACATTATATAAACTATAAAGATGGGAGTTGTACATATGACAATTTTAGAAGCCATTGTACAAGGTATTATTCAAGGTATTACAGAATTTTTACCTGTTTCAAGTTCAGGGCATATTGCCTTATTCCAGCACTTTTCTCCTAATATGGAAGGTTCAGCAGCCACATTCGTAATGGCACTTTTACATTTAGGAACATTAGTTGCTGTATTTATTGCTTTCCATGAAACAATTTGGAAACTTATTCAAGAAGCCTTTCGTATGTTAGGTGATATCTTTACATTAAAGTTCAGTTTAAAAAATATGAATGATGAACGTAAAATGATTATGATGTATATCGTGGCAAGTATTCCACTTGCTATCATTTACCCATTTAAATCTATTTATGATGGCATTGTTCAAGCAGGAAGTTTAATTTTCTTAGGATGTTGCTTCCTATTTACATCAGCCGTTTTATTTATCTCAGACCGTAAAGATAATGGAACGAAAGGAACTCATGAGATGACTTACAAAGATGCATTATTCATTGGATTATTCCAATCTATTGCATTACTTCCAGGTGTATCTAGATCAGGTTCAACAATTGGGAGTTCATTAATTAGAGGGTTCTCAAAACAGTTTGCTGTACAGTTTTCATTTATCTTAGGTATTCCAGCTATCTTTGCAGGAAGTCTTGTAGAAATTAAAGATGCTTTAGAAGTAGGGGCAACAGTAGAGATTGTACCAATGCTTGTAGGCTTCGTTGTAGCAGCAGTTGTAGGTTTCCTTTCTATTAAAATGATAGATTACCTTGTAAAAACCGATAAATATAAGATTTTTGCTATTTATACTTTAATTCTTGGTATCGTAACAGTAGGATTAGGTATATTCGGCTAAACAAAAAAGGATGTCTAGGCAAGGACATCCTTTTTTGTTTTTTAAATTAAGCGGAGCTTAATTTGTTAAAGTGAGTTTGTAAAGGCTTTAAAGTGATTAATGCCTTCCTCTGTAAGTTTGAATACACCAGCATCTTCTAAGACGCGAGTGAACTTTTTGCCAAGTGCATCTTGCACATAAGTTGTAAGATCGCCGCCTTGGTAAGACGCTTTAAGCTCCTGGGCCCATGGAAGGTGATAGTCTGCCACTTTGGCAGTTTCATCGCCCCCAATATAAGCTTTGATTGTTTCAAGTTCATGAAGTAAGCGACCTGGTAAAATAGCAAGTCCCATTACTTCAATTAGTCCAATATTTTCTTTTTTGACATGTTGTACATCTGCATGTGGATGGAAGATGCCAAGAGGATGCTCCTTGGTTGTACGATTATTACGAAGCACAACGAGCATAGAGAATTTACCATCTTTCATTTTAGCAACTGGTGTGACTGTATTATGAGGTGTATCGCCTGTAAAGGCTAAAATATCAGCAGCTTCATCGCTATAAGTTTGCCATGTTTCAAATATGTAGTTTGCACATTCAGCTACATCATCTAAGTGATCAGCAGTAAGCTCAATAGTAGACATTGGCCAGTTAAGGACATTGCAGCTTACTGTAGGATATTGCTCTATTTTAAATGCATATAAAGATTTTGCACGGTGTAGAGGGAATTCATAACAGCCACCTTGATAGTGCTCATGAGATAAAATAGAGCCACCTACGATTGGTAAGTCTGCATTTGAACCAATGAAGTAGTGTGGGAATAGTTTTACAAAAGATAATAAAGTGTAAAAGCTATCTTTGCTAATATGCATAGGTTCATGTGTTTCAGATAAGAAAATGCAGTGTTCATTGTAGTAGAGATATGGAGAATATTGAAGTCTCCAATTACGATTATTAAGTGCTACAGCAATTGTACGGTGATTTGCACGGTCAGGTAAACTAAGTGTGCCGTTATATCCTTCATTTTCGATGCAAAGTAGGCAAGAAGGATATTTATTAGGAGGTGCTGTTTTAAGACGTGCAATTTCTTTAGGATCTTTTTCTGGTTTTGAAAGATTAATTGTAATATCAATATCCCCATAAGGAGAGACTGATTTAAATTGTACGTTTTTTGCGATACGGCTCATTTTCACGTAGTTTACATTTTGGCTTAAATGATAGAAGTAGTTTGTCGCAAGCTTAGGATCTTTTTCATAAAGCAACCAGAATTTATCTTCTATCATAGAAGGTACTGGTAAGAAGTAATTCATTAAGTTACTTGTGAAAATATCTTTTTCAGCCACGCTATCTTCTACCAATCCTTCTGAAACTGCAAGAGTAGTAAGGGCATCTAATGTTTCATATAAATCTAAATCACATACTTCATTTGTTTTTTCATATTCAGGTGCTTTAAAAGCAGCAAGTAAACGATTACGTACATAGATTTCATCACGTTTTGTAATAAGTTCATTTTGAATACCATGGGCAATGAGGGTGTCAATAAGTGTATATAAACGATTCATAACTAAACTCCTTTATAACCATTTGGATGTGAATTATGCCATTTCCAAGCTGAAGCAATGATTGCTTTAATATCTGTAAATTGAGGTTCCCAGCCAAGTGTATCTTTCGCTTTTTGAGAAGAAGCAATGAGAAGGGCAGGATCGCCACTACGGCGCTCACCCATTTTAAGAGGGATTGGATGATTAGTTACTTCTCTAGCTGCTTCAATCATTTCAAGTACAGAATAACCTGTATTACTACCTAAGTTGAAGATATTGCTTTCGCCGCCATTCATTAAGTAGTTTAAAGCAAGAATATGTGCATCTACTAAATCTGTCACATGGATATAATCTCTAATGCAAGTGCCATCATCTGTAGGATAATCATTTCCAAATACAGTGATAAATTCTCTTTGTCCAAGAGGAACCTGAAGAATAAGTGGAATCAGGTGAGTTTCAGTTGTATGAGCTTCACCGATTGTTCCGCTTGCATCTGCACCTGCTACGTTAAAGTATCTAAGGCATACATAGTTAAGATCATGTGCAGCACAGGTCCATTTAAGCATTTTTTCAATGGCAAGTTTTGTTTCACCATATGTATTTGTAGGACAAGTTGACATGTCTTCTGTAATAGGCATTGTTTTAATATCTCCATAAGTTGCAGCAGTAGAAGAGAAAACAATATATTTTATGCCGACTTCTACAAGCACTTCAAGAAGAATTTCTGTACCACATACGTTATTATTGTAGTATTTAAGTGGATTAGTCATAGATTCCCCAACAAGTGAGTTGGCTGCAAAATGAATTACACCGTCTACTTTTTCCTTTTCAAATACAGCTTTAAGTTCATCCTTATGACGAATATCTACCTGATAAAAAGGTACATTTTCAGGAATACTTTCAATATGTCCTGTTGCAAGATTATCAACAACTACAACTTCAATGTTTTTTTCAAGAAGTTGTTTAACGGCATGAGAACCGATATAGCCAGCACCACCAACAACTAAAATTTTCATATTTATAATCTCCTTTATTAAAATAAAAATTTTATTAAGACAAAGTTTTATTATTAAAGTTCACAAGGGCCATTACCAATAGAAGCAATATAGAATGTTGCGTCATAGCCAATTGCTTCTTTATATTTAGCACCTACATTTATCATAAATTCATCTACATTTTCAGTTTTTACAATAGCAATCGCACAACCACCAAATCCAGCACCAGTCATACGTGCGCCTAGTGTACCTTCTTCAGCAAGAGCAGATTCTACAAGTGTATCAAGTTCTTTACCTGTTACTTCATAATCATCTCTAAGAGAAGTATGAGAACCGTTTAAAAGTTTACCAAATGTTACAAGGTCATTATTTTCAAGTGCTTTTGTAGCTGCAATAACACGTAAATTTTCAGAAATAGCATGTTTTGTACGTTTATAAAGAATAGGGTCAGTAATGACCTTATCAAGTGTTTCAAGCTCTTTTTCACCTAAGTCACAAATGGCATTTATTTGTGGGTAAGTTTCTTTAAGAATAGCAAGAGACTGTATACATTCATTAAAACGTTCATTATATTTAG
The DNA here is from genome assembly GCA_900556665.1 of uncultured Eubacteriales bacterium. Next base: position 2,737 of record USPX01000040.1, on the reverse strand, counting down.
AGTCGGCAAGTTCGCGGCGTTTATTAGTATTCATAATGACGATTTGATAACCATCTAATACAAATGGAATATGTTTAAACGCTTGTGTACTACAGTTTAAGAGAAGTGCACTATTTTCTTTACCAAGTGCAATAGCAAATTGATCCATAATACCGCTGCTTACACCCATATATTCATTTTCAACTTTTTTACCTAAGAGGGCCATCTCAGTTGGCTGAAGGTCTAAATCATAAATCATACTAAATACTTTACTTATTAAAATCTCTAAAGAAGCAGAAGAAGAAAGACCTGAACCATTTGGAATATTACCATATACAAGGATATTAAGGCCGTGAGGAATTTCGTGACCAGATTCTAAAAGGAATTTTAAAACAGCTTTTAAATAGTTTGTCCAATTATCTTCTTTACGGTACCCAAGATCATCCATTGAAATGTTCATGATACCAAGCTCTTTGAAGTTTTCAGAGTAAACAGCGAAGTTTTCATCTTCACGTAAGCTTACAAGTGCATATGTACCTAAAGTAATGGCGCAAGGAAATACAAGTCCGCCATTGTAATCAATATGCTCACCAATAAGGTTTACACGTCCTGGAGCAAAAAATGTATGTGTAGCTGATTCGTTAAATAATTCTTTGAATTTGTTTTGAAGTTCTGATACGTTCATAAAATCCTCCTAAAAATAAAAAAATGTATAAGTAAAACTTTTCTTAGTTTTATTATAAAATTTTAGTAAAATAAATCAATAGTTTTTAGTAAAATAAAAGTAAAAAGTTGCGAGAAGATTATTGGTATATTATAATAAGACTAAAATAAGTCAAGAAAAATGTTTTACTAAAAGGAGTGAGAAGATGGCAACTATTAAGGAGGTAGCAGCTCAGGCAGGTGTATCAATAGCAACAGTTTCTAGAGTCCTTAATTTTGATGAGAGTTTAAATGTAGCAGAAGCCACTAAAAAGCGTATCTTTGAGACTGCTGAAGCATTGCAATATGTGCCAAATAGTAAAAGAAAGTCTAAAGAGAAACCTATTACCCTTGGGATTGCGCAATGGTACACAGAAGAGGAAGAACTAAGAGATCCTTATTATTTAGCAATTCGTATTGCAGTAGAAAAATTATGTGATAAAGAAAAAATTGAGTTTAGACGTATTACACCAAACTATGAAAAGGAAATGCAAGGTAAAGTTTTTGATGGGGTAGTTGCAATTGGAAAGTTTGGAATGAATGAAGTAAGCTATTTAGAGAGCTTATGTAAAGAAATCATCTTTATAGATTTTTCACCAGAGGAAGAGACCTATGATAGTGTATTAACAGATTATAAAAGAGGCACATTAAAAGCTTTAAGATACTTATATGAATTAGGGCATAGATCTATAGGTTATATTGGTGGAGAAGAATATATTAGTGGGCAAGAAAACTGCATAGAAGATGAAAGGGAATATGCTTACTTAGAATTTATGAAGGAGAAAGGATTAGAGAAAGAGCAGTTTATATTAAAAGGTGAATTTAAACCAGAAGTAGGCTATGCCTTAATGAAAGCAGCTTTAGAAAAGGCTAAGTATCCAACAGCCTTCTTTGTGGCAAGTGACCCTATGGCAATAGGTGCTTATAAAGCAGTGAATGAAAAAGGATTAGTTGTAGGTGAAGATATAAGTATTATTGGCTTCGATGATATTTATACAGCACAGTTTTTAACACCAGCTTTAACAACGGTTAAAGTCTATACAGAATTTATGGCAGAAACGGCTTTTGAAACCTTAAAAGAACGCTTGCATAGTGGGCGAAAAATTTCTAAAAAGATATTGATTCCAACTGAATTTATTGTAAGAGAAAGTTGTAGTCAAATAAGATAAACTTTGTTATAGTGTAATTATAAGAATATTATAAAATACTAGGAAAAAGGGGATTGGGAGATGAAAATTCAAGAAAGTAAAGTGACTTTTAAATCTGGAAGAGTAATTACAAAATATATCTTAACAAATGACAATGGTATGCAAGTTGAACTAATTAGTTTAGGTGCAACACTTACAAAAATCATTGTACCAGATGCAGAAGGCAATTTTGAAAATGTTATTCTTGGCTGGCAGGATCTTGAAGTTTATGAAAGTCATCCGGGGTATTTTGGAGCTGTTCCTGGCCGCACAGCAGGACGTATTTGGAATGGACAAGTTACAATAAATAATGAAACATATCATTTCTATAAAAATAATAATGGCAATACATTACATGGTGGTAAAGTAACTTTTGCCCATAGAAACTTTGATTGCAAAGCAGTTATTGATGCAGAAGGTGCAAAATTAGTTTGCAGTTATTTAAGTCCAGATGGAGAAGAAGGCTATCCAGGCAATTTAGAAGTTAAAGTGACATATACACTTAAAAATGATAATAGTGTAACAATCGATTATGAAGGTACAACAGATAAAGATACAATTGTAAATCTTACAAATCATGCATACTTTAACTTATCAGGAGATGCAAAACGTTCTATTTTAGATCAAGAAGTATATATTAACAGTGATGAAATCTTTGAAACAGATGAAAATCTTATTCCAAAAGGCACAATGATTTCAGTAGACGATATGCCTGAATTCGATTTTAGAGTACCTAAGACAATAGGACAAGATATTCATGCAGATAATGAAGTTTTAAAATATGGTAATGGCTATGACCATGTATTTAGATTAAAAGAAGGTGGCGTAGCAGCTAAACTCTTTGATTCTATTTCAAAACGTTATATGAC
>USPX01000039.1 GCA_900556665.1 uncultured Eubacteriales bacterium | reverse complement strand
GCAGATATTTTAAGAGCTGCTATTAAGGAAACTGGTTACGAATTCTTCAGTGAATCACCAACGAATCAAGTGTTTGTTATTTTTCCAAATGAAACACTTAAAAGGTTAGAAAAAGACTTTGATTTTACAGTATGGGAGAAAATTGATGAAAATCGTACGGCTATCCGTTTAGTAACTTCATGGGCTACTAAAAGGGAAGGTGTAGAAAGCTTCATTAAAGCTTTAAAAGACGTATAAAAAACACTAAAGAAAAACAGTTGCTTTTGCGACTGTTTTTTATTTATGTCTAAAAAAAGGTAAAATTTGCAAATAGATAATTGACGGTAGTCTATTTTTGGGGTATAACAAAGAAGTGAAAATGTTAATTATGATTAACTAGTTTGAATGTAAAATAAAATACTTCGAGAAAGAGGGAGAAAGATGAGTAAAAAGCTAATAGCATCTTTAATGATCGCAACATTACTAGTAAGTAATACACTTTACGCACAAACTCCAGCTGCAAAAGATAGTACAACTAGTGTGGTAGAAACAAACACTCAAAAACAAGATACTAAGCAAATAGCAGAAATAAAAGGCACACTTTTAACCTTAGATGAAGCTATAGCATATGGACTTGAAAATAGTTTATCGCTAAAACAAGTTCATAATCAAGCGGATATTGCCAAACTTGTGGGAAGCAATGGTGAAGACGTAAGAAATACTTTAAATGAAAACACAATGGCATTATCTCATGCAGGATACTTAATTAATGATGGTAGAGACACCTTTTATGAAAAGCAAACAGAGTATAATAATGCCAAAGCTTATCTTGAAGCAGGGCTTTCACCAATAACAAAGACAATAGAAATTGATAAACCAGAATATGGGCTTAAAGTTTCAGTTAATGTTAAAGCTGGAACTAAGATAGTAGAAGACGTAACAGCACAATTAAAAAACATGGGTATACCAGAGGCTTTAGCAACTGGAGTTGCCAAAGGTGTTGAAGAACAAGTTTTTGCAATAGCTAAATCAACATTAGAAGAATCAGGAGTATTACTTTCAGAAAGTGAAAAGAAATTAGAGGCAAGTACACAAGAGTATCTTTCAAGTAAATCTCAATATGATGCGGCTGTACAATTTGCTATGGCCAATGTAGCTAATAAACTTTCAGTAAGCACAATTTCATCTTTAAGAGTAGAACCTCTTGGGGAACTTGTTATCAAAATGGTAACAGCACAAGATAAAGTAACAGCTTATGCTGTTAATATTTTAAAAAATCAAGTAGCACTTCTTATTGAAAATAGTTACTTCGAAGCTTTAAAACAACAAGAAATCTTAAGAGTAAAAGATAAAGCTATGGAAAGAGGACTTGTACAATATGAGTTAGCAAAAGCAGCTTATGAAGTAGGCGGTAAATCTAAAGATGATATGTTACTTGCTAAATCATACTATAATTCAACAGTTATGGCACGTGAACTGCAAGTAAAAGAATACAATTCAGCTTTAATTGAGCTTAAGAAAAATATGAATATGGATTTATCAAAAGATATTCAACTTGCAAAAGTAGAAGCAAATCCAGATGAAGAATTTGATTTAGCAAAAGGTATTGCAAGTGGGCTTAGTAATCAATTAGCTATTAGAAAGGCTGAAGTACAAGCAGGACTTTATGATGATTTAATGGATGCTGTAAGAGCCCCGAATTACACAAGCAGTGATAATCAATATAAAGAAGTTATACTTTTACAGAAGGCGGCTAAAATTGCAATTGACCAAGCAAAACTTCAAGCAGAAAGTGATATTCGTACATCTCATGCTACAGTAGAGTCTATGAGAAAACTTGTAAAAACAGCAGCTGAGCTTCGTCAAGATGCTACAGAAAATGTTGAAATTGCCAAAGTTAAATATGAAGTAGGTTATGGGTTTGATAATGCTCTTCTTAAACAACTTAACTTACAAGATATGTCAGGAACAATTGTAGAAGTTATTGCAGCAGAAGAAAACCTTACAAATATTGAAGAAAAAGAAATCGAAGTTGTAAACGGTTATAACTTATCAAGACTTAAATATTTAAATGATATTGGTATCTTACCATATTAATCATACATAAGAATAAGCATGCTAAATGCTTAATTTAAATGAGAGTATTTAAACGTATAGTTATAGGAGGAAGAAACATGAATTTTAAAGAAGTGTTCAAAGCAAAGAAATTACTTAATGTAGTTGCAATTGCAGCTTGCTTAGCAATCGTTTTATGCATATTAACATATGGATTTAATGGGACTAAAGATACAGAGCTTGCAGCAATCGGAAAATTCTTTGATGCTAAAGATGGCTTAGTGGCACAAGGGGTTCTTGAAACTCAAGAAGTAAATGTAAATAGTAAAGTACCAGGTAGAATCGTAAAAATTTACGTACAAGAAGGTCAAGAAGTAAAAGCTGGTGACCCACTTATCGAGATTTCAAGTGATGAAATCAAAGCTAAGAAACAACAAGCTGAGGCAGCTTTAAGACAAGCAAAAGCCGGACTTGAAGCAGCTAAAAAAACATATGAGCAAGCACAAGCTGGACTTGATGCTTCAAATGGTTTAGTAGAGCAGGCACAAGCTGGCGTAAATGCAGCAGCAGGAAAAGTAAATGAAGCTAAAGCTGGTGTAGCAGCTTCAGAAAAACAATATGAAGCAGCAACAGCAGTGAAAGAAAAAGCTGATAATGGTGCAAGAAATCAAGAAGTCGTGCAAGCACAAGCTGCTTATGATTTAATGAAAGCATCTTATGATAGAGTAGCAGCCCTTGTAGAAAAAGGTGCAGTATCACAGCAAAAATTAGATGAAATCAAAACACAACTTGAAGTAGCAAAACAAACATTAAGTATGGCACAAGAAGGTGCTAGAGAAGAAGATAAAAAAGCTGCTACAGCAACAAGTCAGCAAGCATTAGCTGGACTTGAAGCAGCTAAAACAAGAGTAGACCAAGCTGAAGCTGGACTTTCAGCAGCAAAAGCGCAACTTACACAAGCTATGGCAAGTGTAGATTCTTCTAAAGCGCTTCTCGCACAAGCACAAGCAGGCGTAGAAGCTAAAGAGGGATTAGTACAACAAGCTAAAGGAGCAGTAGCGGAAGTTGAGGCTTATCTTAAAGAAGTTGTTATTAAAGCACCAATGGATGGCGTTGTAACAACTATCAATTCTGAAGAAGGTGAACTTGTATCATCTGGTTCACAAATGGCTATCGTAAGTAACTTAAAAGGAACTTGGGTAGAAGTAAGCGTTAAAGAAACTGACCTTAGCAAAATCACACAAGGGCAACAAGTACAAGTTAAAGTACCAGCTTACAAAGATCAAACATTTACAGGTACAGTAACAACAATTAATGCACAACCTGACTTTGCGATTAAAAGAGCAACTAATGAAAATGGTGATTTCGATATCGTATCATTTGGTGTAAAAATTGAACTTGAAAATACTGAGCAAACATTAAGACCAGGTATGAGTGCATATATTCAATTTGCCAATGAGGCTGAATAATGAGACGCCCTATGAAAGCTTACGCAAAGAAGGTGAGTAAATGTTAGGAAGTATCAGAGAAGAGCTAAGTAAGTTAAAATCAGATAAACTTATGCTTATTGCATGTTTAATCATCCCTATTGTTGTCAACCTCTTAGTAGGTTGGCAGCTTAATAAGGGAGTTATAGATAAAGTGCCTTTCGCTGTTGTGGACTATGATGATTCACAGCTTAGTAGACAGCTGATAGGTTACTTTAGAGATAATGATGCTTTTGATTTAAAGTATCAGATAGATAGTCAATCAGAACTTGAAGCACTTATTAATTCAAGTAAAGTAAGAGCGGGAATGGTTATTCCTAAAAATTTCTCAGAAGATGTAACAGATTTAAAATCTCCAACGATTATGATGATTTATGATGGTAGTCACATGAGTCTTACAAGTATCGCAAAAAGTAAGGCCAGTGAAATTCTTATTTCAATGCGAGTTGGCGCTAGTGTAAAGCATCTTCAAGGCCGTTTAAATAAAAGCTATGATGAAGCCTTCACAACAGCTATGCCAATTAGCTTTGTGACACGTACACTTTATAATCCAACTAAGAATTTCAACTACTTTATGACACCAGGGTATGGAACAGTTATTTGCCAGCTGGGTATAGGTTTAACGGGTGTACTGTGCGTGCGCCGCAGACGTAAAGAAGAAGGCGAAGAAAAACGTAATGAACTTGCTTACATTTTAGGTAAAGTTATATTCTACGGTATATTAGGTAGCATTGCTATTTTAATCAATGTAACTATGCAAGTAACGCTATTTAAAATTCCTTGTAGAGGATCATTACCACTTGTGTACTTCTTAAGTGTGTTATTTATGTTTGCTGTAGCTTCTCTAGCAGTAGCGCTTTCAGCATGCCTACGTAATCGTGTAGTTGCTATGACAGTATCAGGTTTATTACTTATTCCTAACTCTATTATGGCAGGTTACACATGGCCACTTATCTCTATGATTCCTTCTTATAAATGGATGGCACAGTTTATTCCATTTACACATTATGGTGATAATTTAAGAGATATTTATCTTAAAGGAAGCACAGTAAATGTTGGCGCAGATATTAGATTTTTAGTACTTTATACAGTTGTTATGATTGCAATAGGTACACTGGGAATCACTATTCGTAATATGGGGAAACCAAAGGAGGAAGATAATCGATGATCACTTTTTTTAAAAGCCTTTTAGAAGAAATTGATTTTACCTCTAAGAAAATAGGGTTACTTCTCATATTCTTCATTGCTATGCCATTCTTATCAATGTGGATTGGTGGGGCATATTACAATAGCTATGTAAATGACGTAGCTATTGCTGTTTTAGATGAAGATAATAGTAGTTTAAGTAGAAAGATTGTACGTTACTTTGATGAAAATGAACGCTTTATTGTTGAGTACTATGCAAAGGATAAAGCAGAGCTTGAACAACTTATTGATGAACGTAAGGTTCATATGGGGGTATATATTCCAAAAGACCTTAATATGAATGTTAAAGATGGGATACAATCTCAAGTTTTAATTTTAACAGATGGGACAAATGCTATTATAAGTAATAACTTATATGCAGGGGCAGCAAGTATTGTTCAAACAGTATCAGCAGGTGCGGCTATTCAAGTTATAGAAGCAAAAGGGAGTTTAGAAGAAAATGTAGCTAATAATATGGCACTTCCTATAACCTTTGAAGAACGTATGTTATATGATTCTAAATTAACTTATATGAATTATTTAATGTATGGTATCTTTGCTGTATTTTTACAACAGCTTATGCTATCAAGTATGGCAACATTAATGTCAAGAAATCCAGAAGAAGTAGCAGCTAAAGGAACACTTCCTAAATTATTTGCGAAAATGGTAGTAGCAGGAACATGTCTTATCGGTTCAGGTGCCTTTTCAATCTATTTAATACATAGGAAGTTTGGTTTGATATTTAATGGAAGCATTGGCCTAGCTGTTTTAATAAGTGTATTATTTGCTGTAGCTATAAGCTGCGCAGGTATTATCTTATATAGTTTCACAGGTAAGAAAACACGCTTCACACAAATCGCGTATATGTTATCATTACCAACATTTTTAACATGTGGTTATGTATGGCCAATAGATCAAATGCCAAATGCATTAGTAGCCCTTGTAAAAACATTTTGGCCACTTATGAGTTATGCAAGAAGCTTTGATGAAATCCTAATTAAAAATCTATCTTTTGCAGATGTAAAAGGAGATATTATAGCACTTGTTATTTATATTTTAATTATGTTACCAATAGGCATTTGGTGCTTTAAAAGAAAATTTGGTTCAGAAGTAGAAACATGCTAGTAAGATATTAGTAAATATATTATTGAAATAATAAATACCGCACAACTTCTTAGTTAGAAGAGTTGTGCGGTATTTGTTTTAAGAAATTATAAAAAAGTTCTACTACAGTAGAGCGGTAGCTATTAGGGTTACGCAGCATACAAATGCTAGAAATCAGTGCTTCATTGGCAATGCTTTTTTTAATAATGTGAGGATTTGTGATTAGTGAAAGGCTGACTCGGGTATAATACCTATGCCAAGTCCGGCATTGGTCATACTCGCAGTTGTTCGTGCGTCATCATTCATACAAAAGATTTGAGGGGTTAAGTGCTCCGATTGACAGATATGCCAAATAACATTTTCCCACCTACGATATAAGATAAGAGGTTTTTGACAAATCTCTTTAAGTGTAACTGTAGGTGTAGTGATTCCTTGGAAAAATTCTGGTGTACCTACTGCAAATACATGCTCTTTTCTAAGGGTACATTCTAAATCATCTGCAGAAAAGGGTGTGCGGACTATGGCAAGTTCAATAAGGTTATTACGTAACTTTTCAAGTTGTTCATAGGTATTTCCTTCGAAGATATTAAATTGAATATTAGGATAGCATTTATGAAATTCATGAAGCCATTCATTAATTAAAGTACTACTAATAGAAGAGATAATGCCAATGCGTAAAGTACCCATTTTGCCTTGTTTATAATCGTCTAATTCTTTAATAGCAAGGTCCATAAGTTCTAATATAGAAGCAGTTCTAGCATAAAAAATGCGCCCAGCTTGTGTAAGTTCTATTTTTCGGGAACCTCTTTCAAAAAGCGTAAGGCCAAGTTCTTCTTCTAAATCTTTAAGCTTTGTACTAAGTGGGGGCTGAGAAATATGTAACCGTTGTGCAGCTTTAGAAATATTACCTTCTTGTACAGTTGTATAAAAATAGGTAAGTTGTTTAAAGTCCATAAGATACGTCTCCTGTTATAAATACATTGTAACTATATAAAAATCATATATTAAGTATACCATATTAATAATTTTCGTATAGAACATATTGTGATAAGATAATAGTCGGAAATTTTAAATACACAGATAAAAAGAGAGGATGAACAGGGTGAAGAAGTTATTGATTTACCTCAAAGATTATAAAAAAGAATGTGTCTTAGCACCTTTATTTAAAATGCTAGAAGCTTCTTTTGAACTTTTTGTACCTCTTGTTGTTGCAGCAATTATTGATAAGGGTATTGCTGGAAGAGATTTAGGGTACATTGTAAGGATGTGTCTTATGCTTGTTTTATTAGCTGTTATTGGGCTAGTATGTTCTGTAACTGCCCAGTACTTTTCAGCTAAAGCCGCTGTTGGTTTTGGAACAGGTGTAAGACAAGCCTTATTCAAACATTTATTAAGTCTTTCATTTACAGAAGTTGATACGTTGGGAACAGCCACGATGATGACGCGAATGACAAGTGATGTCAATCAAGCACAAAATGGTGTAAATATGGTACTACGTCTATTTTTACGTTCACCATTTGTTGTTTTAGGGGCAACAGTTATGGCATTTACAATTGATGCAAAATCAGCGTTAATCTTTGTGATTGCCATTATTTTATTATCTATTGTTGTATTTGGCATTATGCTTATGAATATCCCTATGCTTAAAGCTGTACAGCAAAGATTAGACCAAGTATTAAGTAGTACAAGAGAAAATTTAGCTGGAGTACGCGTTATTCGTGCTTTTGGAAAGGAACAAGAGGAGTTAGAAGCCTTTACCACGCGTAATGAAGCTTTAACACATATTCAAAAGAAAGCAGGAACAATTGCTGCCCTTAATGTGGCCATTGTTAGACTCATATGGGTTGGGGCAATTCAAGTAGATCAAGGTATTTTATCACAAGGTCAAGTTGTAGCCCTTTATAATTACATGTCACAGATTTTAGTAGAACTCATTAAGCTTGCAGCACTTATTATTACAGTTAACAAATCCATTGCATGTGGTAATCGTATTTCAGATGTATTTGAGATTAAGTCAAGTATGGCATATGGCAGTTATGGAGCTGGAAATGTAGATGAAAGTGCACCAATTGTAAGCTTTAAAAATGTTTCTCTAACTTATAAAGGGGCTGGAGAAGAATCTTTAACAGCCATTAATTTTGAAGTAAAAAAAGGTGAGACAGTAGGAATTATTGGGGGAACAGGTTCAGGAAAAAGTTCACTTGTCCATTTAATTCCTAGATTTTATGATGCTACGGCAGGAGAAGTCCTTATAAATGGTGAAAATGTTAAATCATATGAACGTAAGGCACTGCTTAATAAAATAGGTATTGTCATGCAAAAAGCTGTTTTATTTAAAGGGGATATAGCAAGTAATATTAAGTGGGGAAATAAAGAAGCTTCAGAAGAAGATATAAATGAGGCTGTTGCCTTAGCTCAAGGCAGTGAAGTCGTAGCGCAAAAAGGTGGATTAGAAGGTAAGATTGAGCAAGGTGGTAGAAATTTATCTGGTGGACAAAGACAACGTATGAGCATTGCCAGAGCCCTTGTTAAAAAGCCAGAGATTTTAATATTAGATGATAGTACATCAGCACTAGACTTTGCAACAGATGCAAAATTACGTATGGCAATTCGTAATTTAGATTATAAGCCAACAGTATTTATTGTATCTCAGAGAGCTTCTTCCATTCAGTATGCCGACCAAATCATTGTTTTAGATGATGGAAAAATGGTGGGTAAAGGAACACATGAAACTTTACTTGAGGAATGTGAAGTTTATCGTGAGATTTATTATTCTCAATTTAAAAAAGAGGAGGCATAAAAGATGAGTAAAAAAATAGATAAAGCCTCTCAAAAAGCAACGCTTAAGAAGGTTTTAAATTATATTAAAAAATATAGAGGTCTTATGGTAGTTTCAATACTACTAGCTACTTTGATTGTTATACTTACTTTATATGTGCCGATTTTAATTGGGAAAGCCATAGATGGCATCGTTTATGGCAATGTTAACTTTAATGGTATTTTAAAAGCACTTGGTTTAGTTGTGATTATGGTAGTGATTACAGCAGCAGCTCAGTGGATTATGAATATGATTAATAATAAAGTGACTTATAATGTGGTCAGAGATATTCGTAATGAAGCTTTTGAAAAAATTGAGATTTTACCACTTAAATATTTAGATAGTAAATCACAAGGTGAGATTGTAAGCCGTATTATTACAGATGTGGATCAATTTGCAGATGGACTTTTATTAGGATTTACACAACTTTTTACTGGCGTTGTAACGATTTTAGGAACATTGGGATTTATGCTAAGCATTAATGTAGGCATTACTTTCGTTGTTGTACTTGTAACACCACTTTCTTTGTTTGTAGCAAGCTTCATTGCTAAGAAGACTTATACAATGTTTAAGTTGCAATCTGAAACAAGAGGGGAGCAAACAGCATTTATTGATGAGATTATAGGTAATCAAAAGGTTGTTAAAGCGTATGCTCATGAAGAAGAGGCCATAAAGAAATTTGATGAAATTAATAAACGCCTTCAAAAGTATTCTTTACGAGCGACCTTCTTTTCATCTTTAACAAATCCTTGTACACGTTTTGTTAATAGTATTGTGTATGCTGGCGTTGCTGTTACTGGGGCATTTACAGTGCTTTCAGGACGCATGAGCGTTGGGGCATTATCATGTTTTTTAAGTTATGCCAACCAATATACAAAGCCGTTTAATGAGATTTCAGGAGTTGTTACAGAGCTTCAAAATGCCATTGCTTGTGCAGGACGAATTTTTGAACTTATTGAAGAAGAGCCACAAGTAGAAGAACCAAGAGATGCCGTAGCATTAAATCATGTAGCAGGTGAAGTGATTTGTGAAAATGTAGCCTTTTCTTATGTACCAGAAAAGAAACTTATTGAAAACTTCAATATTCATATTAAACCAGGACAAAAGGTGGCAATTGTAGGGCCGACAGGTTGTGGTAAAACAACGCTTATTAATTTACTTATGCGCTTTTATGATGTAAATGATGGTAGCATTTTGGTAGAAGGCAAAGATATTAGAGAAGTAACACGTAAAAGCTTACGCGAAAGCTATGGTATGGTACTTCAAGATACTTGGCTTAAAAAAGGCACAATTAGAGAAAACATTGTTATGGGAAAACCAGATGCCACAGAAGAAGAAATTATTGCAGCAGCTAAGGCAGCCCATTCACATTCTTTTATTAAACGTTTACCACAGGGGTATGATACTGTTATTGGAGAAGATGGCGGTATGTTATCACAAGGGCAAAAACAATTACTTTGTATTACAAGAGTAATGCTTTGTAAACCACCAATGCTTATTTTAGATGAAGCCACATCTTCTATTGATACACGTACAGAAATTAAGATTCAAAGTGCTTTTAATAAACTTATGGAGGGTAGAACAAGTTTCATTGTAGCCCACAGGCTTTCAACCATTCAAAATGCAGATATTATTTTAGTGATGAAAGATGGCCATATTATTGAACAAGGTAATCATAAGACATTACTTGCACAAAATGGTTTCTATGCAAATCTCTATAATAGTCAATTTGCTGTTTAAAAGCTTAGCCTCAAAAGGGTTAATCATTGACAACATTTTTACACATGATACAATCATATCATAACTTATAAGCGGAGTGCTTGGAGGAAAATATATGAGAGTAGTAAAGAATTTAGAGGATATTTCAGATGGAAAACTCTATGATATTGAAGATATGGTACAAGCAGATACAGATGGATGTAAAGGTTGTAATGTTTGTTGTCATGATATAGGGGATTTAGTTGTACTTAGTCCTTTTGATGCTTATGAGATGTGTAGCTGTTTAGGAAAATCTTTTGATGAACTTTTAGGTGTACATCTTGAGCTTAGAGAAGAAAATAAAATTTTATTACCTTTTTTAAAGATGGTAGATGAAGATTTACGTTGTAATTTTTTAAGTGAAGAGGGACGCTGCACAATTCATGGGCATCGCCCTAATATTTGTCGCCTATTCCCATTAGGACGTGCTTATGTAAAAGATGATTTTAAATACTTTTTACAAGTGGGTAGCTGTGTCAAACCAAAGCTTAGTGAAGTAAAAGTAAGTGACTGGATTGGCATTCATAATTATGAGCAAAATAAAGCCTTTATTATAGAGTGGTATCACTTAGTAAAAGCATTTAGTTTCCGCCTTAAATTTGTTTATGATGAAGCAGAAAAGGCAAGACTTCACCAAATGTTATTAGATGCTTTTTATCGTTTAGAAGTCAAAGAAGGCGAAGATTTTTATATGGCATTTGCTAGAGTATTGCCAGAAGCTAAAAGTAAATTAGGCGTTATTTAAGCTTATATAACTTAAGGATCTAAAAAGACTATTTACAGTAAAACATTAAACTGTAAGTAGTCTTTTTTGTTGGGTAAATTTTATAGTTTAAATATGAAATTAAGTTTAATGAAAAATATTATAAAAAGTGTTGACATAAGTAGATTATTGTGGAATAATATGTCTAACAAAATAATGAGTACCTTTAAATGGGTCCAGAGAGGCTTATAAGGTGAACGGATCATATAGTAAATTTCAGGAATTAAAGGCGGATTATCAAAGGCTCAAGAAGCAATAAACAATACTTTAAATCCTTATAATGAAGAGTAAATTATATGAAATAAGTTTATTTAAAGCTTATCTTATGAAGAGTTAATCGGTTTACAGTAAAGGTAAAAAGGTTAACTCTTTTTCTGTTTACGGTACTTAACAATTAAGGAGAGTACATAATGAAAGAGAAACAACAACATCATGATCATGATTTTTCCCTTACAGCAGTAGATCATCAAAGTAGAAAAGGCTTTTTAGCAATGCTTGTAGTAATGTTAGGATTTGCATTCTTCTCAGCAAGTATGCTTAGTGGTGGGACGTTAGGAACAAGTATGAATTTTAAAGACTTCTTTAAAGCAGTATTTATTGGAAACATTATATTATGTATCTATACAGGTTTACTTGCTTATATTGCAGGAGACACAGGACTGTCAACACATTTACTTGCTAGATATTCTTTTGGTGAAAAGGGGTCTTATCTTGTTTCTTTCTTACTTGGTGCAACGCAAGTTGGTTGGTTTGGCGTAGGAACAGCAATGTTCGCATATCCAGTAGCAAAGGTAACAGGAATTAATGTTGTGATATTAGTAGCCATTGCAGGCTTTTTAATTACAGCAACAGCATACTTCGGTATGAAATCACTTATGATTTTAAGTGCGGTAGCCGTACCAGCTATTGCAATTCTTGGGTCAGTATCAGCAGGAATGGCGATGAATAGTGTGGGTGGAATAAATGGCTTAATGGACATTGTACCAGCAGAAACAATGTCAATGAGCGCCGCAGTAGGTGTAGTAGTTGCATCTTTCATTAGTGGCGGTACACTTACACCAGATTTTACTCGTTTTGCAAAAAATAAACGTATTGGTGTAAGTACAACAGTTATCGCATTCTTAATTGGAAACACATTAATGTTTGCATTTGGCGCAATTGGTGCAATGGTAACAGGCGAGGCAGATATTTCAGAAGTAATGTTTCTTCAAGGGCTTATTATTCCAGCAATCATTGTATTAGGTCTTAATATTTGGACAACAAATGATAATGCTTTATATGCCTCTGGACTTGGCTTTTCAAACATTACAAAACAGCCTAAAAATAGATTAGTTATTATTAATGGTATTGTGGGAACACTTTTAGCAATTACACTATATAATAACTTTATGTCATGGCTTAGTTTATTAAATACATTTATGCCAAGCATTGGTGGTGTTATCATTGCAGATTATTTCTTTGTACGCAAAGGAAAATATGTTGCATTAGAAGCAGCCAATATTACAAGTGTAAACAAAGTTGCAATTATTGCATGGTTAGTAGGTGTTATAGCAGCGCACTTCTTACCAGGTATTACACCAGTTAATGCAGTAGTTACATCAATAATAGCCTATATAGTGTTTACAGCTATTAAGGCACCTGCTAAGGTGGTAGCAGATTAAAAGAGAAGAAGAACAAAAAGAAAACAAAAGGATAAAGAATTGGACTTTCGTGGTGGTTGGTCTGATATATAAATTTGGGGCGAAGTACAGGTGTTACTTCGCTTTTATAATATAGAAATTACACGAAAAATCTGAGAGTAGAAAAGAGGAAGCATATTATGATTATTAGAAATGCAAATTTAGAAGGTCAATTAGTAGATATTAAAATAGAAAATGGCATTTTTACAGAAATTGTACCAGTTGCAGATGGCAAGGGATTAGCCCCTAAAGAAGGAGAAGAAGTCATTGAGGCAGGTGGCTGGATGGTAACAACACCTTTTATAGAACCACATATTCATTTAGATACAACCCTTACAGCAGGAGAACCTAGATGGAATGAAAGTGGGACACTTTTCGAGGGCATTCAATGCTGGTCAGAGCGAAAAGCCTTTCTTAATAAAGAAGATGTGAAAAATAGAGCAAGACAAGCTATTAAGTGGCAAGTCGCTA
>USPX01000038.1 GCA_900556665.1 uncultured Eubacteriales bacterium | reverse complement strand
CTTATATTTATAGCTCTTTTTACATAAAAATTCTTTTATTTTAATTATTTTCTACTCTTTAGCTTTCTTAAAAATTCATCTTTAAGATTATTTTTATCTTCTAGTTTTTTAATTTCTTTTTTAAGATGTTCAATGTATTCCATAGTTAATTTAGCACCATGTCTATTTACTAAATCTTCACCTTCTACAGTTTCCTTAAGCCACTGCATAGTTGATTTCTCAATCATATCATTATAAGTATTATCTTCTCTTCCAAACATATTTTTCCTCCTTAATCAATACTTCAATACATTTATATTTCCTATCTTAACTGATTACAGTTGCATTTCTCATAACAATTGGTGCTCCCTCAGAACCATCTCCCATAATATCCCCTCTCTTTAATAAATACTGTACCACTTCTTGCTCTGAATTAAACTTAGTTACTTGATATGGGAGTACTGAGGCATATTTTTCAACGAATACGAAACCTTCTTCATCTTCAACCAACACACCTGTATGTCCTACAAAACGTTTATTTTCAACTGGATCATGTAAAAATAGTGTAATAAGTGATACATTTGCATGCTCATCAAATACAATATTTCTATTTTCCCATTCCGTTTGAATTTGTGCAATATGGTTTGTTAAATCTGTCCCCGCTTCTACAGTTACTGGATTAAATAATGTTACATATTTTTGATAATCTGCTTTTAGTACATCATATTTTGAATCCTCTTGAATAGCTTGTACATCAAACATTAAATAATTATCTGCCTCATCATTATATTGTCCTACAGTTACTAAATCCTTCATTAATAGTCCTGCTGTTAATCTACAGTTTGTATCCATTCTTGCTGTATCTTTATTAGTCTCTTTATCTGTTCTTAAATAAACGTCATCATAATTTATCTCTGAACCATTATATAATGTAAATCCTTCTTTAAATGAATCTGCACTTTCTACATTACTATTATATTCATTAACCCATTTTATAAAAAGCTCTGCATTCTCTGCTGGTATACCTGCTTTAATTAATCTCGTCTTAACTTCTTCTTGTGTTTTAGAATCCACTAAATTAGAATACTCTAATTGCTCTTCTGATTGTGTTACATCTTTATTTATTACATCTTCAGTTACGATTTCTTGTGTTGTATTACACCCAACTAAACTGCTTCCTAAAATAATACCTGTTACAGTTGCTATGAATAGTCTTTTCTTTAATTTCATTTTTAGATTTTCTCCTTAGCTGTCTCATCTCAAATGTCTTGTTATAATCACGATACGATTATACTTATCACCTTGATACACATTATAACCTTTATATAATGTAACAGTATACTTGAAAATCCTTCTATAACATACAAAAAGAATCCGTCATTAATTTTTTATGACAGATTCTTTTCTTACAGTTTCTTAATCCTTGAAATCACTATACTATGATTTCTTTTGTGGTTCGCCTCTATTATTTTGTTCATCATGAAGTTTTTGTCTGCGTTTTCCTTTTTGTTGTGGATTATTTGATCCTGGCTTGCTTGCAAAATCACTCACTAGTTACACATCCTTTCTTCTGTAACTAGTATGCACGTCAAACTTTTATCTCATCCTTGGAAGCTATTAGTAATTTATACGTTTAATTTTTACTTACTATCTATTCTTTAACCCAATAAGTTGTACAATCATTAGAACGTTCAATGAAACCATATTCTATTAAAGCTCTTCTTATAGTAGCAAAGTCTTCGTAAATACGTTCTAATATCCTATTCAATTCTTTCTCTGTATACTGTCTTCCTTTAACAAAGTTTTTAATAACCTCTGATAAAACAATAATCTTCTTCTTTTCTTTGGCTGGATAAGTTTTAATTGCCCCATGTTCATCCATATAAGTTTTAATCGTTGTCGCACGTTCTTTATCTGTAATATTATATCTGTCATCTAAAGTTATGGCTGTTTTATGGGCATTGCATAATGTACCTTGTTCTAGTATACTTACATCTTTTTTTGTATCATTTGCAATAAGCTCCATCATGGCTAAGAAAAGCCTAGCCTGCTTTTCTTTTTCTCTTAATTTATAACGGTGATTACGAATAGTAGATGGTGTCACCTGTAATTTTGCTGCGATCTCCTTATCTGATAAACCAGCTGCCATTAATTTAAGTAGTTCTAATTGCGCTGGTGAAACCCCTGTAAATGCATTATTCATTCCTAAAAGATAGGCAAGTGTGCTACCATGTTTTTCTTTAATGTGTAACTCTACTGCCTTTTTAGCATCAAAGAATTTATCTTCTAGCTGATAAATTCGTCCCTTCTCAAATCCTTCTTCACAGATAATGCATTTATATGCTTCATCCTCTTCTATAAACCCTCTTTTTACCTCTTCAATAGAAGCTTTCCAAAATAATTCCTTATTTTCCTCTCCCATTATTAAACCTCCTATTTACTGTTTATAATTTGTACTTTATAAAGTCATATTACTTTCACACCTATATTATATGAACATTTTTAAATTTTGCAACTATTTTTATAGACATTTTAAAATTTTGTTTATGTATACATAGATATTTCTATCTTAAGTTTACTTTTTTAGTACCTTGTAGTTAAATATTCACTTTATCTATCAATGTTAAAAACTTATTTGTATCCCCTTTAAATATGTTCATCTGTACAAAAAAGAGATTATAAGAAGTAGTTCATTTTGTCCTACTTCTCATAATCTCTTTCTTATTATTTATCTTTATTTCATCATTTATCTTTAAGGCCGTAAACCTAATATATTTATTTTGTTTCTGCTTTATGCTCTGAAACACTTGCATAAGTATAGTAATCTACTGCTCCTATTACATTCGTAATTGCATAATATGTTTTGTTTTCTTCTTTATAAGGTTTCATTGTGATAACTTGTTCAAGTGTTTCATAAACCTTTCCTTGAAGCATACTTTCATAAGTTACTGTGTAACGCATTTCACCATTAAGTAAGTCTTCTACTTTTTGAATCGTTACTTTTCCTCCCTTTAAAGAAGGACTTGAACCACCTGTTACCCAGCCCCTTGTTTTAACTTCTGGTAAAACTCTTTCTTTTGCTTCTTTAGAAAGCTCCGTATATTGTACTGCCCCATTTCTAGTTTGTTGTGCTCTGATCCATAAGGCTAATACTTCTTCTGGTTTCTCAAGTTTGAGTTTTTGCTCTAATTGCACAGTTTTTTGTTTAAGTATTTTGGCTGCTTCATCTGATGGTAAGGCTTTTTTAGTCTGTGAATCTACACCTAAATAACGTACCATAAAGCTTTCTGGTAACATTAATGTATGATTAATAATATGATAATCATATACTACACATTCAAATTGATAACCTTGACTATTAATTGTTACTTCAATTGGTTTCTTTTGTTTATATTTAGGTACATAGTTATCAGGTGTTGCTAACTTTATTGTAGTAAGACCTTTTAAACTATTTGGTAAAGGTGTTAACTTACTCTCCGTTTCTTCATCGTAAGTCTCACATATATTTGATAATACATTGTAATAAAATTCATCGAAATAATTAGGTACCTCCATTGTAAGTATGCCTTTGCTATTTGAACCTTTCTTGGCGGCCTCCCATTTATAATCTGCACCGATTTGTGCCATAACATCTTTAACGGCTAAGTAACAGGTGCCATTACTTTCAAAAGTCATGTCTTTAATCTGTATATTTGATGATGCTGATGTCTTTGTTGTTTGTTTTAATGTAATCTCTTGCCCCATTACACTACTGCAGATTCCTGCTAGTGCCATAAAAATCATTAATTTACTTACAAATCCTTTTACTTTCATTTGATCTCCACCTCATCTATTTAATTTGCTTATCGTATATCTTTTGTTTGTATTTCTATCTCTATATTCATTTTCCCTCCGGATAAGCAATTGTTTATATTGATATATCATTTAACATTATTATAGCACCTTATTTTTGCAATACTTCTCAAAGGTATTACATATTGGTTTCAATTTTGTTATTTTCCAGTTAACTGCTTTTATATTTCTTCAACTTAAAAGCTGCTTATGAAAATCATTCCATAAGCAGCTCTTTATAGCTTTATTTGCTTCTTAAATTTATTTACTTTCTAGATTTAAAAGATATTCTTTGATATTTAATCCCCCACCATAGCCTACTAATTTGCCATTTGCACCAATCACTCTATGACATGGAATAACAATCATAATAGGGTTTTTATTATTAGCACCACCTACTGCGCGACATGCTTTAGGATTACCAATCATCTCTGCTATATCTTTGTAACTTCTCGTTTCCCCATAAGGAATTTGACAAAGTGCTTGCCATACTTGTTTTTGAAAAACTGTCCCTTGAGGATTAAGTGGTAAATCAAATACTTGACGTTGCCCCTTAAAGTATTCCTCTAACTGCTTTGCTGCTTCATCTAATAAAGGTGTAGACTTATTCTCTCCTTCTAAATCTGGCTCATCCCAATTACTAATTACTGTGATTCCCCCATCATCACATGCAATTGTTATTTCACCCATTGTTAACTTATATTTATAAAAAGCTTTGTTCTCTCCTGGTGTCATCCTACTGCTCCTTACTACTTTAATTCATATCTATGTTTATCCTTAATCAAATTTATACACTAATTAAGATCTTATATTTTCACTTAAATGGACTAAATCTCTAACTCTCTTTTCTAGCTGTAGCAACAATAAATAATCGCTTAAATTTATAAGCTATTTTCCCATCCGCTTGTAATTTATAGTTTTCTTTTACCTTCTGGAAAATCTCCTCTATAAACTCTGATTCTAACTCGGTCTCAGCTAGTGCTGCCAAATAAGGCCTAAATGCTGTGCTTCTAGAAAATTCAACGATTGCCTCATAACCGTTTAATATATTATAATAGTCCGTTTCCCACATTTCAATTTCATCACTATACTTAGAAACAACATCATAATACCATTCAGGTGTAAAATTATGATAGGTATGGGCGTCTACTTCTTTAAAATAATCTCGCCACTTTTCCTTTGTTCTTATTTCTAAAAGAATTTCCTGCATCTTCATTTGTTCAAATAAAGGAATTTGCACTGCTATAATTCCTCCTGGATTTAAAGCTTTAAACCAATTGGCAATCACTTGATCTTGTGCTTTAAGCCACTGCAAGCTTGCATTAGAAAATATGATATCTGCCTTCTCAAATGCTTCAAGACTCTCGTTACAATCCTTGAAAATCCATTCTACATTAAGTTTTAGTTCCTTAGCTTTATTAAGCATTGACTGAGAATTATCTAAACCTATAATCTCCGCATTTTTAAATCTATCTGCAAGGATTTTAGTACTCATTCCTGAACCACAACCTATATCTATAATCCTTTTAGGATTCTCTATCATGATACGATTTACTAAATCTACAGAAGGTTGTATTCTCTCTTTTTGAAACTTATCATAACATTTTGCGTCCCATTCTCCCATTTAAATCCCCCATTCCTCTAGTGAAGTTTTATCTTTTCACTGGCTTTCTTTATTTGATATACTCATTCTAATTCATCTTATCGTATAATAAAAATATCAATATTTTATAGCTGTTATAACTAGGAGGTATACCATGTTAAATGACCTTAATCTCTATAAAATCTTTTATACAGTTTGTCAGTATCAAAACTTTTCTCATGCAGCTCAGGCACTTTATATTTCGCAACCCGCCATTAGCAAATCCATTAAAACACTTGAAAACAACTTAGGAATCACCTTATTTTCTAGAGGTTCCAAAGGCGTTTTACTCACACCAGAAGGCAAACTTCTATATGACCATCTAAAAAATGCTTTTTCTTCTATCACCCAAGGTGAAATGCTACTTAATAAACTCAAAAATATGGAATCTGGTGAACTTAAAGTAGGTGTAAGCTCTACTTTAGGGACTCACTTTTTACTTCCACTCCTTTCCCAGTTCACTAAAACTTATCCTGCATTGCAAGTTCATGTTATTAATGATAATACCACTCAAACTCTAAATTTAATCGAGCAAAATCTCATTGATCTTGCTATCATCAGTTCGCCACTTACACATACCTCTCTAGAATTTGTCCCTTTACAATCTATAGAAGACATCTTCGTTTGCAGCCCCACTTACTACAACCGCAATATTAAAGACCTGTCCCCAAAAGAAATATGTGAACAAGGCTATTTTATGCTGCTTTCCAAACGAAGCATTACACGCTTAAACTTACAAGCACACTTTGCCCAGCTAGGACTTGAACTCACTCCAACAATTGAAGCTAGTAATATGGACTTTCTCATAGAGTGTGCCAAAGCAGGACTTGGTATTACTTCCGTTATTAAATCCTTTATTACCAAAGAACTAGAAGCCGGCACACTTATTGAAATTCCTCTTATGTCACTTCCAACACGTTACATAGGCATTGCTTATCATCCTCAGCTCCAACTCTCCATCGCCTCACGTACCTTCATCACCTTCCTACAACAGCAATTTTAAAGACCTGTCCCCAAAGTACAACAAAGGAAGCTACTGCAAAAATTGTTTGTGATAGCTTCCTTTTTATGTTTTTATTGGCTTTCTAAATATATCTTATCTTTTCAAAATGGACCAATTCACTTCTCATGATGAATACATTCACTTTTTTCTTTCTCGCCCTAAGTATTCAAATGCAAGTGGGGTTAGTGGTAGAGCGAAATCTACCTCTGTAGTAATTGATTGGTGTTCTTAGTGAAGATAAGCAAAGAGGTTTTAGGTGTGTTGTCTGAACGCAGCGTAGCGTAGTGAGTTCACACCGTTTCTTTGCTTATCGAACTTAGAGCACCATCAATTACGGAAGGTGTAGATGAAGCTCTATCACTAACCCCCGGCCCTATTTCCAATACCTTCTTATCTTAGGCACTCCCCTTGCGTTGCAATTACTTCTTTATACCAGTGGAATGATTTTTTTCTAGATCTTTTAAGTGTTCCATTTCCTTCGTTATCTTTATCTACATAGATAAATCCGTAACGTTTTTTCATTTCACCTGTTGAAGCACTTACAAGGTCAATGCAGCCCCATGGTGTATAACCGATAAGATCTACCCCATCTTCTTCTACTGCTTTGATCATTTCCTTAATATGTGCTTCTAAGTAAGCGATTCTGTAATCATCATTGATTGTACCGTCTTCTTCTGGTGTATCTATTGCACCTAAACCATTTTCTACGATGAAGAGTGGTTTTTGATAACGGTCATATAATGTGTTCATTGTAATACGTAATCCAAGTGGGTCAATTTGCCATCCCCATTCACTTTCTGGTAAGTTTGGATTTTTAATACCCGCGAAGGCATTTCCTTGTTTTGCTTCTCCTACTGTTGGATCTGCACTTACCACGCGTGATGAATAGTAGCTAAATGCAATGAAATCTACTGTGTTTTCTCTTAAAACCTTTTCATCATCTTCATGCATTTCAATATGAATATTATTTCTTTCTAAGAATTTCTTAGCATAGTTTGGATATGCTCCTCTTGATTGTACATCAATGAAGAAGTAATTTTCTCTATCTTTTCCTAAAGCAGCAAATACATCTTCTGGCTTACAGCTATATGGATAGTAATCTCCAGCCGCTAACATACAACCCACTTGATTTTCTGGATTGATTTCGTGTGCAAGTTTAGTTGCAAGCGCAGAGGCTACAAGTTCATTATGTGCTGCTTGATATTGTACTTGAAGTTTATTTTCACCTTCTTTGAATTCAATACCAGCTCCCATAAATGGTAAATGCATAAGCATGTTAATTTCATTAAATGTCATCCAGTATTTAACTTTACCATTGAATCTATTGAAGATTGCTTCACAGTATCTTACGTAAGCATCTACAACTTTACGGCTTCTCCAAGAACCATATTCGTCTACAAGGGCAAGTGGTAAGTCAAAGTGACAAATTGTAACGACTGGCTCAATATTGTATTTTAATAATTCATCGATGAAATCTTCGTAGAATTTAAGTCCTTCTTCATTTGGTTCTATTTCCATCCCTGTTGGGAAGATTCTAGACCAAGAGAATGAAAAACGATAACATTTGAATCCCATCTCTGCAAATAAAGCGATATCTTCTTTATAGTTGCCATACATATCGATTGATTCATGAGATGGATAATATACATCCTCTGGTAAATCTTTATAGCTCATTTCACCTTTCATAATAGCTCTTCTATATTCACCATGTGGAATCACGTCAACTGTTCCTAATCCTTTTCCTCCAGATAAGTATCCACCCTCACATTGATTAGCAGCTGTAGCGCCACCCCATAAAAATTTCTTTGGTAATCCTGTCATATTAATTTCCTCATTTCTTTCCTGTATAAAATTATTTTCTATACATCCATATTTTATATTACAAATCTTAAATCTCAAAACTTCTAACTATAACAAAGAAGCCGCACCAAGATTTCTCCCGCCGCGCCCTCCTTCAAATTATTCATACATATACTCTAAATAACTACTTTAAAGCAAGTTAAGTTAATCCTATTCAATTACCTACATCTAACTACTGTAATTCAACTAACTCTCCTCGCGGCCCCACAAGCTCCCTAAACCAATTTGTCCTCTATCAACATAAACCAATTCATTCTCTATTAATATCAAGCAATTCACTTCCTTCAATATGAATCAATTCACTCTCTATCAATATGAACCAATTCGCTTCCTTCGCCTGTGCTTATATTAAATTGAGATAGTAGCGTTCAAAACCCTCATCTCCTCGCGGCCCCACTCAATTTACCCTATTTATTAACTAACTTCACAACTGAATCTCCGCATTTTACTGCTTTGTCATCAATTGCAATTACTTCACTGTAATCAGCTGTATTTGTTACAATAACTGGTGTAATACAGTCATATCCTTCTCTTTTGATTGCTTCTAAATCGAAGTCTACAAGTGGTGTGCCAACTTTTACTTTATCTCCTACTTTTACATGAGCCTCAAAATATTTACCACCTAATTTAACTGTATCTAAACCTACATGAATTAATAATTCAGCGCCATTATCTGCTTTAATTGCTACTGCATGTTTTGTATTAAAGATCATTTCTACTGTACCATCTACTGGCGATACTACTTTTCCTTCAGTTGGAATGATTGCCATCCCTTGTCCCATAATTCCTTCTGCAAATGTTGGATCACTTACAAGTTGTAATGAAACTGCTTCACCTGTTAATGGTGCATAAACTGTTGGAATTTCTCCTTTAACTACTTTTTCAACTTTTTGTGTTTCTGTTTTTTCTTCTTTAACTTCAGCTTCTTTTCCATCTTTGTACATTACGAATGCTACGATAAATGCTGCTACCATAGCAATTACTACACCGATACATGCATAGAAGAAGTTATTCATTGATTCTCCACCAATGTATACTGGTAATGTTAAAAGTCCTGGAGAACCTGTTGCAAATCTTCTTACTCCGAAGATACCGAAGAATAATCCACCAAGTCCACCACCAATCATTGAGGCGTAAAGACCTACTTTAGTTTTTAAGTTTACACCATATAATGCTGGTTCTGTGATACCACATACTGCTGTAATACCTGATGTACTTGCTAATTGTTTTAAATCTGAGTCTTTTGTTTTTAAAGAGATAGCTAATGATGCTGCACCTTGAGCAACGTTAGATACCATCATACCTGGTCCTACTAATGTGTCATATCCCATTGTCATAATGTTATTGATACCAATTGGAACTAAACCATAATGTGTTCCTGTCATAACTAAGATTGGTGATAATACACCAATAATTGTTGGTACTAACCAACTTGCGTAATTTTCAATTGTAGTAATAACTTTTGCTACTGCATCACTAAGTATGTAACCAAGTGGTCCTACTAATGTTAATGTTGCGATTCCTACGATTAATGCTGTAATAAGTGGTTTTGTAAAGAATTTAACGGCATTTGGAGATACTTTATCTGCAAATGGTTCTACATAAGACATTAACCAAACTGCTAAAATAATTGGAAGTACACTTGAACTATAACTTGCAAGTGGAATATTTAACCCAAATACTGTTACTGCGGTTCCGGCTTCTTTTGCACTACTAACCATTGAAATGAATGTTGGGTGTAATAAGATCCCACCAATCATCATTGCTAAGTAACTATTAACTTTAAATCTTTTAGCTGCTGAGTTCGCTAATAGGATTGGTAAGAAGTAAAATCCTGCGTCAGCCATAAAGTTAAGTACTTGATATGTTTGTGAAGTATTTGAAAGTACTTTGGTTGCAATAAGAATTGCAAGTACTGCTTTAATCATCCCCGCAGCTGTAATTGCTGGTAAGATTGGTGTGAAGATACCTGTTACTGTATCAATCACTTTTGCCCCTATACTACGATTATCTTTTTGAGTTTCTTCTGAGCTGCCATTATCTAATTTTGTTATGGCCATGATTTCTTTGAACACATGAGATACGTTACTACCAATGATGACTTGATATTGACCACCATTACTTACAGCCCCCATAACTCCTTTTGTATTTTTTAATTTTGCTGTATCAGCCTTACTTTCATCTTTTAAAGTAAATCTTAATCTTGTTGCACAGTGTACTAATGATTTAATATTACTTTCGCCACCGACTAATTTTAGAATTGCCTCTGCTAAATCTTTATAATTCATATTATTCCTCCGGAAATTTAGAAGCGAGAAAGGTAATTTGGGTAATAAAAAATACCTAAACAAAAAGCATTAGTTGTACTAACTTCTTTTTATTTAGGTATAGCCTACTTAAAGTAACAATCCCGTTCTATTCATTTTAGGTATCTATGAATTTGTAACTCTGTTGATATGAATTGTTAAATACACCATTTCATCTTCTGAAAGTGTCCAATTAAACTCGCTCTGTATGTATTCTTTTACTTTTAGTGTGCATCCATACTCTTTTCTATACTTTGTTTTAAGTACTTCTAAGAACTGATCATCTTGATCTTCAATTGTTACACCCATGAAAATTCTTTGTGCAAAGAATTTAAGATGTGTAATGAAGCGTTCATAATGAATTGAATACTCATCTAACTCTAAGTTAAAGTGATACTTGATAATGTTTAATATGTTTTGTATCATCTTCGTCATATCTGTAGTTTTTTCCATAGATATGTCGTCCATTAAAGCATTTACGAAGTGAAGCGCAATGAATCCTGCCTCATCTTCTGGAAGCTCAACATTTAAACGACGTTTTATAATACTTAGCGCTTCTTTTCCTACTAAATACTCGTGATTATATAATTTCTTGATTTCCCATAATAAAGCATTTTTAATTTGAATGCCTTGTCTATTACGTTCAATTGCGAAATTAATATGATCTGCTAAAGAAATGTAGATATTCTGGCTTAACTTTTTGCCTAAAGAAGCTTTTGCGAAACTGATAATTTCATTAGTAGCTTGAATATGTTCTAGAGGAATCTTTTCAAGTAAACTGATAAGTTGACTTGAGTTTGTTTTTTCATTACATGTGTAAACCTTTTCAATCAAACTCTCATCGATTTCATCACCAGCTACCTTTTTGAAGCCAAGTCCACATCCCATTACTAGTATTTCATTATTTTTCTCATCTACGGACTTAATTAAGTTATTATTAATAACCTTAACAACTTTCATCTTCGGTATCCCCCTTATTGCTCAATAACTTAGACGTCACCGCCATATTAGCAAAAAAAGGCTATACCTCCTCCGCGAATATTTAAATACAAAATTATCTATTCACAAAATTGGTATAGCCTGCATTACCAGTAACAATCCGTTTATTAATATATTTACATAATACATTATCCCTTTACCGATGTCAATCATTTGTTCACACTTTTTACGTATTTATACATAAATACTCAAGTTTTTTATTCAATTTAAATAAATAAGTATAATTTTATTCAAGTTTATGATCTCATTTAAAAGCCTAGAACTTCATAAATATAAGCTTTCCCGCATAGATTACTTAATATATTAAACTGCCTTCAGTATAACTATTCATCATATTCCTTAATTATAAATTTTAAGCATAAAAAACTTGTCATTATATAAAAATAGTTGTTAAATTATATTATATATTATAATTTTTAATTTATTTAGAGATAAGGGGTACTACATATGATTTCAAACGAAATGGTTAAACTAGGAACAAAACGCTCTGTTATCAGAGAACTCTTTGAATATGGTAAAAAACGTGCTGCTGAAATCGGCGCTGAAAATGTATATGATTTCAGCTTAGGCAATCCTAACGTACCAGCACCTGAATGTATCAAAGAAACTATTGTAGAATTAGTAAATAACTCAGATCCAGCTTTACTCCACGGCTATACTTCTGCGCCTGGAGATTTAGAAACAAGAACAGCTATTTCAGATTATATTAACGAAAGATTTAATACATCACTTACACCAAATCATATTTATATGACAGTTGGTGCTGCTGCTTCTTTATGTGTTTCAATTAAAGCACTTACTGTACCTGGTGATGAATTCATTACTTTCGCACCATTCTTTCCAGAATACACTGTATTCACTAATGCTATGGGCGCGCAGCTTAAAGTTGTACCTGCTAACACAGAAAACTTCCAAATCAACTTTGAAAGCTTCAAACAATTACTTTCACCTCAAACAAAAGGTATCATTATCAATTCACCAAACAATCCATCTGGTGTTGTTTATTCAGAAGAAACAATTAAAGAACTCACTACTATTCTTGAAGAAAAATCAAAAGAATATGGTCATCCAATCTACTTAATCTCTGATGAGCCTTATAGAGAATTAGTATATAACGGACTCAAAGTACCTTATTTAATGAATTACTACAAAAATACATTAGTATGTTACTCATATAGTAAATCTCTTTCACTTCCTGGTGAACGTATCGGTTATGTAGCAGTATCTGATCAAATGGAAAATGGCAGTGAAGTTTATGCTGCAATCTGTGGTGCTGGCCGTGCACTCGGATACGTATGTGCACCAAGCTTATTCCAAAAAGTAATCGCAAAATGTGTTAGAGCTACTTCTGATATTAGTGCTTATGAAGAACATAGAGATATCATTTACAATGGCCTTACAAAATTAGGGTACAACTGCGTTAAACCAGATGGTGCATTCTATCTCTTCGTAAAGGCCCTCGAAGAAGATGCTAACGCTTTCTGCGAAAAAGCTAAAAAACATGAATTACTCTTAGTTCCTGGCGATGACTTCGGTTGCCCTGGATACGTAAGAATCTCATACTGCGTAAGCAAAAAACAAATTGTGGATTCTTTGCCTGCTTTTGCAGAACTTATTAAGGAATACAAATAGGAAGTCGGGAGTAATCGTGGCGCCTAGCTACACCTTCTGTAATTTGTGATAGCCTAAGTTCG
>USPX01000037.1 GCA_900556665.1 uncultured Eubacteriales bacterium | reverse complement strand
ATTTAGAACAACTCATTATTACTGGAAAAACTTAGTCTTAAGTTAACGGCTATGATAATTAAATGATAAAAATAATGGATGAAGCAATTATGCTCATCCATTATTTTTTCGCAAAACAAATTGTATACAATAAGAACTGGAGAATTTTTATGATTAAATTTGAAAATGTAAGCAAAGTATACCCGAATGGGTACAAGGGCCTTAAAAATGTATCACTTGAAATTGAACAAGGTGAATTCGTAGCAATTATCGGGCTTTCAGGAGCTGGTAAATCTACATTAATTCGTACAATTAATCGTGTACATGATATTACAGAAGGTCAATTAACAGTAGATGGTGTAGATGTTAATTCATTAAAAGGAAAAGCACTTAGAAAATATCGTAGAAGTGTAGGGATGATTTTCCAATCATTTAATCTTATTACAAGAACAACAGTACTTAATAACGTACTTACTTCTAATATTCCAGATCTTCCATTTTGGCGTGTGCTTTTAGGTGCATATCCTAAAGAGCAAAAAGTTATCGCATTAGAAGCTTTAGATAAAGTTGGTATTTTAGATAAAGCTTATACAAGATGTGATCAACTTTCTGGTGGACAACAACAAAGGGTAGCTTTAGCTAGAACTTTAGCACAACAACCAAAAATTATGTTAGCTGATGAACCAGTAGCAGCTTTAGACCCTGTAACAGCTAGACAAGTTATGGATGACTTTAGACGTATTAATAAAGAAATGAATATCTCTATTTTAATTAATATTCACCATGTTGATTTAGCATTAGAATATGCTGATCGTGTAATTGGTGTTAGAGCTGGTGAAATTGTATATGATGGGCCAAGTAGCAAAGTAACACAAGAAGTGTTAGATAGTATTTATTGTGGTCAAGAAATTGGAAAAATGGAGGCATAAGAATGAGCTTATATGATAAGATTTTCCCACCGAAAAAGTTAACTCTTTCAGATGGAAGAGAAGTCTTAGAGCGTCGTTCAAGAATGCCACTAATTGTTTTATTATTAGTTATTGCTTCTTGGATTTCAATTGATATTACAGGTTTTGATTTATCTGTATTAATGAAAAGAGGGGAACAGTTCTTTGTTATCTTAGGACAAATGTTTCCACCAGAGACAAGCTATATAAGTGCAATCTGGGGACCATTATTTGATACAATTAAAATGTCTTTATTAGGTTCAGTTATTGGTGCAGTAGTTGCAATTCCATTTGCAATGCTTGCGGCAAGTAATGTTGTGCATAATAAAGTAGTTGTGTCTATTACACGTTTATTCTTAAGTTTAGTAAGAACAGTTCCTACATTAGTTATTGCGCTTATTGCAACTTATGTATTTGGGCTTGGTACTTTAGCTGGTACAACAGCTATTGCTGTATTTACATTTGCTTATATTGGTAAACTTTTATATGAGCAAATTGAAACAGTAGATATGGGTGCATATGAAGCAATGGAGTCCTTTGGAGCAACTAAGTTACGTGCTTTTGTTGCAGCGATTATGCCTCAAGTTTTACCAAGTTATATTGCAAACTGTTTATTCTGTTTTGAAGGAAATGTAAGATATGCTTCAATCTTAGGATATGTAGGTGCAGGTGGTCTTGGGCTAATCTTAAATGAAAAGATTGGTTGGAGAGAATACAGTAGTGTAGGTATGATTCTTGTGACGCTCTTTATAACAGTTATGATTATTGAGGGAATCAGTCATTATTTACGTAAGAAATTAACTTAAGAAAGGGTACTAACGTGAGAGCAGAAATTAAACAACAGTTAGCAAAAGAGCCTAAAAGCTGGATCTTTCAATTAGCAGCGGCCTTGATTTTTGTTGTACTTATGGCATGGTCAAGTAGTACAGTTGACTTTAAAGGTGTAACAGATGGTGGTACAGATGTAGCAAAAAGTATTTTCATGGGTATTTTGCAACCTGATACTGAACTTTTATTTAACTTTACAAATAAAGGGGTACCATACCTTTTATTAGAAACAATGTGTATTGCATTTTTAGGAACAATTGTAGGGGCTATTTTAGCGATTCCTATTTCTTTCTTAAGTGCAAGTAATATTATGCCTAAGCCAATTGCAGTTATTGGACGCGTTATTATTATGGCAATAAGAACAATTCCAGCTTTCGTATATGGTCTTATGTTCATTAGGGTAACAGGACCTGGGGCGTTTGCAGGGCTTTTAACAATGTCAGTTTGTTCAATTGGTATGATTTCAAAAATGTACATTGAATCTATTGAAGACATTGATACTAAAATTTTAGAATCATTAGATGCTTGTGGATGTACAACATTCCAAAAAATTCGTTTCGGTATTTTACCACAACTTATGCCAGACTTCGCATCAACAATTATTTATCGTTTCGATATGAATTTAAGAGATGCTACAGTTTTAGGTTTAGTAGGTGCTGGTGGTATCGGGGCGCCATTAATCTTTGCGATGAATGCTTATAAATGGAATCAAGTAGGGGCTATCTTAGCTGGACTTATTGTATTAGTATTAATTATCGAATGGCTTTCAGGTAAAATTCGTATTAAACTCGCAAGGGGGTAAGATAAATGAAAAGAACATTAAAGATGTATTATACGTCAGATACACATGGTTATTTATTCCCAACAGATTATATTACTAAATCAAGCAGAGATATGGGTGTATTAAGCTGCATAAATGAATTTAATAAAGATGGTAATACACTTATTTTAGATGGTGGTGACACAATTCAAGGGTCTGCATTTGTGAAATATATGTGGGAGAACTCAGAAAGAGGTTTTCCTATTGCAGAAGTATTTAATACTGCACCATATGACTATGTAGCACTTGGCAATCATGATTTCAATTATGACTACACAGGGCTTCAAAAATATTTAGACACATTACAAGCTGGTGCTTTAGCAGCTAATGTAATTGATAAAGCAGGTAAATTAAATATAAAACCTTATGTGATTCATACACTTGAAAATGGTTTAAAAGTAGGTTTAGTAGGAATCGTTACAGACTATGTTAACTTATGGGAAAAACCTGAACATCTTACAAACTTAGAAGTAAAAGATACTTTTGAAGCTGCAAAAGTCACATTAGAAGAAATTAAGGATCAATGTGATGTAACAGTATGTATTTATCATGGTGGATTTGAAGCTGACCTTGAAACAGGCAAAAGTTTAGCTAAAGGAAAAGAAAATGTGGGTTACCGTATTTGTAAAGAATTAAGCTATGATGTAGTACTTACAGCACATCAACATATGCCAGTAGAAGGCAGAATGATACATGGTACTTATACACTTCAATTACCAGCTAATGCACAAAAGTATGCTGAAGTTTTAGTTGAAGTTAAAGAAAATGGTGAACTTGAAATTACTTCTACATGTAAAGCACCTAAAGCTATTGAAATGAGCCCAGAGGCTATTCAAGCAGTAGGAACTCATGGATCAGTTGAACTTGCAAATAAGTGGTTTAGCATGCAACAAGCAGTAGAAGAATGGTTAGATAAAAAATTAGGTGGATTCACAGAAGAGATTCCAGCTTTAGATAAATTAACATTAGCATTAGAAGGTTCTAGATTAGCTGATTTCTGTAATCAGTTACAATTAGAACTTTCAGGTGCAGATTTCTCTTGTATCAGCTTAGGAAACAACCCAATTGGATTTAAGAAAGAAGTAACGACAAGAGACGTTATGGGGGCATATCAGTTCCCTAATACAGTGAAAGTATTAGAAGTAGATGAAAAAGTACTTCGCCAGGCTTTAGAGCGTTGTGCACAGTATTATACGCTTAAAGAAGATGGAGAAGTAGTGATTTCAGATTGCTTCATTAATCCTAAAGTAGAACATTATAATTATGATTTCTTTGCCGGATTAAGCTATACATTTGATCTTACAAAGCCTGTAGGTGAGAGAGTAGTAGAAATCTTAAAAGATGGCCAGCCATTAGGTGATAAAAAGTATACTTTAGCTATGAGCGATTACCGTGCAACAGGAACTGGTGGTTATGAATGCTATCAACAATGTGAAGTGGTTAAAGAATATGATGTAGATATTCAAGCATTAGCAATTGAATATATCAAAAAGCATCAAGTAGTAGAAATCATGGCAAAGCCAGATTTTAAAATTATTACAACTAAATAATATTTGAGTAAGAGGAGCTGGTATAATAGCAGATCCTCTTATTTAAATTTGAAGAGAATAAATATAAATTTAAAAGCCTAGTTATAAGGTGAGTTATAGAATGTAAAAGATAATACTTTATAAATAGTTTTGGATAATATCTCCTAAAAAATCTTAAAAAGCATTGACAGAAGTAAACTATTAGTGTAAGATAAGTTTTGTCTTTAAGAGATATATGCGCGAGTGGCTCAGTTGGTAGAGCATCTCCTTGCCAAGGAGAGGGTCGCGGGTTCGAGTCCCGTCTCGCGCTCTAATGATAAGAGGCTTAGATATTGAATATCTAAGCCTTTTTTGCATTTAAAAATAGTAAAGTAAGGATATATGATAAAATAACCTTAAAAAATATTTATACGAATGCAACATTTGAGTTACTTCTAGTGTATTAAAAGTAGAAGTCAAGTAAAGTGGCGATAAATAAGTTAGTAGAAATTATTTCATCAATCCAATAATGATAGGGTAGACTTCTTGAAAAAGAGGTCTATTATTATATTAGCAGGATATAAGTTAGGAGAAGTGAGAAGGTGAAGATTTATATTATAGGCTGTGTAGGCAGCGGAAAGACGACTTTAGCGAAGAAATTATCTAGGGAAATAGATATCCCTTATTATGAACTTGATAATATTGCTTATAAGAGAGAAAGGGGTAAAAGAAGACGTATAAGTAATGAGGAGCAGCTGGAGCAATTAAATGAAATAGATAAGCAGGGCAAATGGATCTGTGAAGGTGTGTATCGAAAAAGTTATCATTGCCTATTAGATAGATGCGATAAGATTATTTATTTAGATACACCTTTTGAAGAAAGACGAAAAAATATCGTGATAAGATTCATTAAACAGCAGTTAGGATTAGATAAATGTAATTATAAATCTGACTTTAAGATGCTTTCACTCATGTTACAGTGGAATAAAGACTTTGAAAAAACACGTCATATCTTTGAAAAAAGATTAAAATTTTATCAAAACAAGGTAGTACGCGTAAAAGATGTCCAAGATTTTACACAAAATAAATTATGATAAATGACGTATTTTCAAGGGTTTTAAGGGTATAATAATAAAAGAAACAAAAAAACTTAAAAAAAGTTTATAAAAACGCTTGACGTATGTAATCTTATAGTGTAATATTATACAAGTCAGCGGGACACGAACCGCTAACAAGAAAAGAAATAAACAATAAGGCCCGTTGGTCAAGCGGTCAAGACACCGCCCTTTCACGGCGGTAACACGAGTTCGATTCTCGTACGGGTCATACTTATAAGAAGCATCATAACTCAGGTTATGGTGCTTTTTGTTTTATCTAATAAAAATGTTATAATATATCGAAAATACAAAAATAATCAGTATAAAAATATAGATAGTTAATACATATTTAACTTTAAAAATATATTTTATTGGGGGCTGAGTAAGTATGCTAAGAATAGCTTTTTGTGATGATCAGAACGTACATTTAGATAGAATGAAGCAATTAATTGTAATGGAACTAGAAGCATTAAATTTGAAATATGATATTGAAACCTATACCAGTGGTAATTCATTGCTTGAAGACTATAGCAAGGAGATAGAAGGATTAGATTTGATTTTCTTAGATATAGATATGCCGCAGCTAGATGGCATTAAGGTGGCTAAAAAGATTAGAGATATGAATGATCAAGTTGTTATTGCCTTTTTAACTATGATGGAAAATAGGGTTTATGATACCTTTGGATATAATGCTTATCGATTTATTTTAAAAAGTTATGATGAGCAGCGTATTAGAAGTTTATTTAAAGAGTGTTTAATGCATGTAATAGGATTAAAGGCTAGCTATACATTTAATACCCCAGAAGGCATGTTGAAACTTGTGGAGAAAGAAATAATATATTTTGAAAGAAGCCTTCGAAAGTTCTATGTGAAATCTACCAAGGGGAAATATAGGATTATAATAGATAAATTTGAGGATATTACTGAGGTACTAGGAAGAAATAATTTTTTTGAACAACCAAATCGCTCAGTATTATTAAACCTTAGATATGTAGATGAGATTACCAAAAAAGATGAAGTCATCGTAAGATATTGCGAAGAAGAAGAAAGTTTTTCATTAGGCAGAACTAAGAAAAAAGAGTTTTATGATAGTTTTATTTCATATATAAGGTAGGGGTTGTATGTACGGGGTTTTAGAATTTATATTTTCGGCATTAGATTTTGTTTATTTAAATATGTATTTAAATATTTTCTTACATAAGAAACGGAGCAATAAAACTTGTACAGTCATTATTGGCATCATTGTATTTTCAATGTTATCCAATTATGTGACACAATTTCATTTATATAAAGTTTCAGCGGATATGATTTGCTTCATTTTAATGAGTGCATATGCTTTTATATATTTTAAAGAGGATATAAGAACGTTATTATTAGCAAGTATTTTATTCGATGGAGTATTAATGGGCATTAGTTTGTTAGTTATAAATTTAGCTGCTGGTGTTACTATGAAAAGCATTGATGAGATTATGGCATTTCATACCGTAAGTAGAATATGTATCGTTACTTTAGTAAAAATATTAAGTTTGTTTATTGTAAGAATGCTAAAGAATCTCAAAATGTATTTGAATTTAGAGATAAGCCATAAATACAAGTATATGTTAATGGGAATTGTCATTTTCTCCATGTTATGTATTGCAATTGTTACGAAGATTGCTTTGGAAACGAAAGAAGTTCAGGTTTGTAGAGTAGCTTCAATAATGATTACATGTTTTATTATATTGAATATGGCCATAGTAGTACTGATTAATCAAATTGGTAGGTATTTAGAAGAACAAAATACATTAAAAATTATTATTAATTCTCAAGAGATGTTAAAAAAATCTATCATCGAAGTAGATAATAAGGAAAAAATAATTCGTAAGCAAAAACATGATATGTTGAATCATTTTAGTGTACTTAGATATTTGATAGATAATCAAGATTTAACAAAGGCGACAGCGTATATTAATGATTTACAAAAAGAAGTAGAGCAGCCCAGTGCTTATTTTAAGACAGGTAATATTATTGCTGATGCTGTAATCAATCAAAAAATAGAAGTGGGGAAAGCTGATCATATAAAATTTAATATCAAGGTGAAGGTGCCAGAAGAAATAAAAATTACAGCAACTGATTTAGGGGCATTATTATCTAATCTATTAGATAATGCAATCGAGGCTGTTAGAGAAGTAGATGAAGAAAAAAGAATGATTGATATTAATATTCATCATAAAAAATTATTAGTAGAAGTATCAAATGCAGTACTTTCTAACCCCATTAATCATGGAGAATTGATGCGGCGAAAAAAAGAAAATGCTAAAGAACATGGTTATGGTATGAAGAGTATCCAATATGTGGTAAATAAGTATGATGGTTATTTAAATTATAAATGTGAGGAAAATATATTTAGTGTTTCTATATTAATCTCTATTGCATAGCAATAGAGATATTTTTTTGCTAAATATGTTATTTAGACATGTAGGCATGCCATTAAGACGGTTACTAAAATTTCTAGTGAAAAAGATGTTAGAGTGAAGGAAAAGTGAAGAAGTCTTAGGAGGCAAATATGTTTAATAATATAAAGAAAGCTAGCACTGCTATGCTTGTTATTAGCATGGTAACAGGCTGTGGTGCTAGTGTAGGAAATGAAAAAGTAAAGGATAAAGAACTTGTTATTTCTACATACTTTCCAAGTCCTTATTTAGAGACTGTAGTGAAGCAATTTGAAAAAGAACATCCTGATGTAGAGGTGACAATAGAAGCTTTTAAAGAATTTGGAGAACCAACAAGGGTTTCAGAAGGAATAGAGGTACCTGGGCAGGATATGAACCCAGAGCGTACACTTGAAAATTATATCACCTATTTAAATACAGCTTTCATGGGGAATACAGCACTAGATTTATTAATGCTAAGTTGGTTACCGGAATATAAATATGCTCAAAGCGGTTATTTAGTGGATTTAACTTCTTATATAGAAGGAACAAGTCAGTTGACGGATAAGCAGTATTATATGAACGTTTTAAAAAGTAGTACTTATAAAGAGAATATTTATGCTATACCAGTAGGTTTTGATGTAACGATGGTAGGTATAAATGAAAAGGCTATGATTAAGGCGGGTATAGATGAAGCAGCAATTAATGGGGAGTATTGGGATTACAAGAGCATGGAAAAGTTATTAGATACTGCGCCAAATAAAGAAGAGGTATATTTACAAAATGGGGATGCAAACAGCTTATTCCATGATAAATATGGATTAGAAGAAGAACAGTTCATACAGATAGAAGATAAAGTAGTGAACTTTGATAATGGGCAGTTTATTCAGCTTTTAAAAGAGTGTAAAGCAGCAGAAGATAAGGGATTATTATACAATGGGGAATTTGAAAACCAAGCAGAAAATAGTTTATTTGCTAATTGTTTAGGTGGTCGTAGATATTGTTTATATCAACCAGAATACATTGGGCACGCAGGGGATATGAATTATACAAAGCCACGTATGAATGAAGAAGGAAAAATAGAGTTAAATGCAACAAGTGAAATAGCTATTACAAAGGATGCCAAAGATCAAGCGCTTTGCTGGGAGCTTATTCAAACTATGTTATCTGAAGAAATGCAAAAGAGTCCGGAGGTAGATGGTATTCCGGTTAATAAGAATGCAGCTTTTATGAGAAATACTGAGACAGCTAAAACGTTAAAAAAGGAACTTAGACATGAAGGACTTAAATTACAGAAGGAACCTGAAGAGATTGCTAATGAATTAAAAGAGGCACTTGAAAAATGGGTAAGTATACCGTATATCAAGAAATCAGTTATAGAAATTGATGATGTTGTTTATGAAGAAACGGAGCAGTTCTTTAAAGGCAATAAAAGTGCGGAAGAAGTGGCACAAAAGATACAAACTAAGGTTTATACTATGTTAAATGAATAATGAAATATGAGAGGGGTGAATAAAAAATGACTCATAAAAGAAATTTTAAGGGGATAGTATTTCTACTGCCTAGTTTAGTAGGATTTAGTGTTTTTTATCTCATCCCTTTTATAATGGCTTTTTATTATACAGTTGTAGATCAAGGAGTGAATGCAGATTTTGTAGGGTTCACATACTACATGCAATTATTTCAAAATGATATTTTTATAGATGCCTTAAAGAATACAGTACTATTTATTGGGATATGTGTACCGATTAGTATGATGCTTTCTTTAGTAGTAGCTATGGGAATAAAAACATTACATCATCAAAAAAGATTATTGCAGTGCATTGTACTTATGCCAATGATTATACCAACAGCCTCTATTGCGTTCTTCTGGAAGGAATTTTTTAGTTTAGAAGGGTTATTAAATAGGGTTTTGAGTATAAGAGGAATAGAAGCTATTGATTGGTTAAATTCCCAATATGCACTAGGGGTTATGATTTATATTTTTATATGGAAAAACATAGGGTACAATACCATTCTTTTCACAGCTGGGTTATATAGTATTCCAACTACATATTATGAAAGTGCTGCTATTGAAGGTGCCAATGGCATAGCAAGATTTAAATATATTACATGGGTATATTTATTGCCTACAACAGTATTGGTGTTTATTATGTCTATCATCAATAGTTTTAAGGTGTTTAAAGAAATATATCTTATAGCAGGAGGGTATCCACATGAATCGATTTATATGATTCAACATTATATGAACAATATGTTCTTATCATTAAACTATCAGAAGTTAAGTACAGCAGCCTATATACTTGTTACTTTTATACTTATATTAATGTTTATTCTACGATTGGGACAAAAGGGGGCAGATGATGAAATCTAAATCTAAAACCTTAGTATTAGGATTTTGGTTTGTTATATTAAGCATGATGCTCTTGTACCCATTATTCAGTACATTTACCAATTCCTTTATGGGCTCAGAAGAAATCGTGAGACATTACACATTAGAAGGCAGCAATATGATGCTAATCCCAGAACAAGTTACTTTTAAAAGTTATGTATACTTGCTTTTTTATAAGCCTAAATACCTTATTTTATTTTGGAATTCGGTAAAGATTACAGTGAGTATTATTGTGGGACAGGCTATTATATCTTTTTTAGGAGCTTATGGTTTTATACAATCTGATTTTAAAGGGAAACAAATTATTTTTTATATGTATATCATCGTTATGTTATTGCCACTTCAGGTTGTACTAGTTCCAAATTTTATGATTATACAAAAATTAGGACTTATGGATAGTCATTTAGCCATTATTTTGTCAGGGATTTTTTCACCTTTTGGTGTGTTTTTATTAACCCAATATATGAAGGCCATTCCAAAGGAATATATAGAAGCTGCTTATATGGATGGATGTAATGAAATGGATATTTTAATCAATATATTTTTGCCGATTACAAAAGCAGGATTATTTGCATTAGTAATCTTAGCGTTTATTGAATACTGGAATGTAGTAGAACAGGCGATTGTATTTTTACAAGATATCTATAAGCAGCCATTATCACTATTTTTATCAACAATCAGTGAGCAGCAAGTAGAAAGTATATTTGCAGCATCATGTTTTTATATGATTCCTGTAATTATAGTGTTTTTATATGGACAAGATTATTTAGTTGAAGGCATAGAACTTTCAGGGATAAAGGGGTAGATAAAATGGAGAGGAAATTAGGACAGAAGAAAATTACTAAGATAGGAATGATTTTTATGAGCATTATTTTAGTGCTCACTTTTTTTTCAAAAACACTTATGAATATGACTTTACCAAAGGTAAGAGTAGGCAAAGCGGCGCAAATGAACTTAAGTAAAACATTAGAATGTAAAGCAAATGCAATATTTCAAAAAGAAGTACCTATTTATGCGCCTTTTCAGGGAAAAGTATTAAAGGTCTATGTAAAACCAGGGGATGAAGTAAATAAGGGAGATATACTTTATCAATTAGATATTGAGGAGACAAAAAAAGAACTACAAACCAAACAAATAGAATTAAAAAAGGCTGAAGTAAATTTAAAATTACAAGTCGATAAAGTAACTAGTATTTATGAGAAATTAAATAAAGTAGAACAAGAGATAAATGAAGAACAGGGAAAACAAAGTTTAGTAGAAGATAAAACATTAGAAATAAAAGAAGCCAAAGCATTAGTAGCTGTTAATGAGGATTTATATAGAAATGAACTGATTTCAGAAAGTGAACTTAGAAAATCACAAATAGCATTAGAAAGCTTAGTAAATGCGCAGCAAAAGGAATTAAAAGAGCATGAAAAAGCTAAAGAAGAAATAATCAAACTATTAAAAGAAGAGATTATAAGTTTGCAAGATGAAAAAAAAGAACTACAGGGGCAAGAGGAATTACAACAACTAGAAATAGAGCAAATTAAATTAGAGATAGCTGACTTAGAAAAGATAAAAAGCCAGAACGGAATGATTATAGCCAGTAGCGGAGGAAGAGTATTAGAGCCTAAAGAGGGGGAAATGGCGGCAGAAGGACAAAGAATAAGTGAAAACCAATTACTTTTACAACTTGGAAGTTTAGAGGCTGGATATAGATTAGAGGTAGAAATAGAACCAGAAATAGACTTTATGAAAATAGATGATTTAGTAGATGTAAAGAGCGAAGATGTAGTTGATTTAAAAGGGAGTATTAATCAAATAAAAAAAGAAAAGGATCATTTAAAGATTGGAATAACGTTTAATTCAGAAGTAGTTAATGTAGGAGATGAGATGACTATTGTCTTTAAAG
The DNA here is from genome assembly GCA_900556665.1 of uncultured Eubacteriales bacterium. The sequence continues at coordinate 1,537 of USPX01000037.1, read as the reverse complement.
AAGAGGATAAAATCTATGATAATGTAATTCCATATAGTGCGGTGTACAAAGAAGAAAATAGTTACTTTGTATTTGTGGCAGAAGAAATAGATGATGCATTGGGGAAATCTTATATGGTTAAAAAGAAAAAAGTATATATGGCGGATTATAATGACACGTATGTTGCTATTTCAGAAGGCATTACTGTTTTAGACAAAGTTATTATCACAAGTGAAGATGAAATATCAGAAGGTATGCGCATAAGACTAGAAAATGAAAATGAGGTTTTAGTGAATGAATAGATTAGGTATTTTTAGAGATATAAAATTTATTGTAATAATAGGCTTTATAGGACTTATAAGCTTAATTGTTTCAAGTTGGAGTGAGAAGATGGGGGCAAAGGAAATCGCTTATATTACAGCCAAAGATTCTACACATAAAGAAAAGCTATTTACTATAAAAGATATAGAGGAGTTAGAAGAAAAATATCCAGAACTAGAAATATCTTATAGTTATGAATCTACACAAGTTATAGAATCAGATAATAGAGCGTATTTAATCTGGCTTATTCAAACTAATGAAAATTATAACAAATGGAATAAATTAAGTTTATGCCATGGTGTTTTTTTAAATAATAATCCATATGCTAAGCAGCAAATTGTACTAGATCATCAAGTGGCTTTTAATTTATTTGGAACAACAGAGTTGCTAGAGAATGAGCAGCGAAAAAAAGTAGAAATAGAGGGGCAATCATACAAGGTAGAAGGGGTAATAAAACAAAGATTGTATGATAGATATAAATATAAAAAGAAAAAGATAAAGGGGACAGCATATAGTTTAGGCAAAAAGGATGACGTAACACTAAAGGGATTTGTAGTCTGTAATCTTGAGGATGAGAAGTTAAAAAATCAAGAAATAATTAATACGCTACTAGCTACTTTAGGAAGAAATAAAGAGGACTATATGTATATTTCAGTCAAGCAGCAGATGGAAAGGCTGAATCATACAATGCAGCTTGTGAGAAGTAGTATTTTGGTTATGCTATTAATTTGTTTATGGAACCAGATCAGAGCTAGAGGAAAATCAGCATATATAAAGTTACAGGAAGGACTAAAAAAAGAATATCTGCATAAATACATAAGGAATAATGCAAAAGTGATACTTAAACAAATAATCATAATAATGGCTGTAGGTGGAATAAGCATTTTTATAGGGGAACGGTTTATAGAAGAACTTGTTGAAGTATGTACACCAATCAAAAATATACTAGTACAAATGGAAGAATACCCTAAATCTATACAAATAATTTGCAGAAGTAGTCAAATAGGTTTGATTTTCTGTAGTATCGTAGAGATTTTTTTAATAAGGAAAACCTTGAAAATACAAGGATAATAGAGGTTGATATAATTTCTTTGAAAAAAATAGAAAAAAGGGGTTGACGTATGTAGAAAATAAGTGTAATATTATATAAGTCAGCGGGACACAAACCGCTAACGAAAAATAAATGAACTTTGAAAACAAAATAGTAATCATATAAACCAGTCGATTCATTAAATCA
>USPX01000036.1 GCA_900556665.1 uncultured Eubacteriales bacterium | reverse complement strand
CTGCAATTATATAAAGTGTATTACCACACAATATATCTATTTATTATTTTGTAGGTTCTTTCGTTCAGATGGCACTAGCTTTATATTTTGCAACCATATTAACTTCAGGTGTAAGGTGCCAAAACTTATTTAAAGGCTTTTTATTTTTTCCATATTTAATTAACGGTGTGGCCATAGGATTTATCTTTTTATATTGCTTAAAGCAAGGAGGAACATTAGACATTATCTTAACTAAAATAGGGCTTGAAGGGCTTATTCAGAAATGGTTAGGTAATGCTAAAATTATTAACTATTCTATGGCAGGGGTATCAATATGGCGTTATATGGGAAATAACCTCATTATGTTTATTGGAGCGATTCAATCTATTTCAGATGAAATATATGAAGCTGCTGAGTTAGATGGGGCAAGTCGTTTTCAACAATTTAAGTATATTATTATGCCAAGTATTAAACGCATTGTGCAACTTAATTTATTACTTGCAATTAATGGGGCACTTGCTGTATTTGAAATTCCATACGTTATGCTTCAAGGCGCAAATGGTTCTAAAACATTTGTTATTCAAACCATTGAAACGGCATTCCAATTTAAGAAGGTTGGACTTGGTTCAGCTATGGGGATCGTTTTGTTAATGATTGTAGTCGTTATTGCAATTATTCAAAATGTATTCTTTAAAGAAGAGGAGGCTGAAATGTATGATTAGGAGAAAACATCTAACAGCTAAAGATATGTTTTTTAGTGTATTAAAATATGCATCACTTATAATTGCTTCATTAGTTGCACTAATTCCTATTGCTGTTGTATTCTTTGCAGCATTTAAGGATTCAGAGGAGTTTAAAAAGACAAGTGCATTAACACTTCCAAAGAATTTCTTTAACTTTAGTAACTATGTAGAAGCCTTTGTAAAAGGCAAGATGTTAACAGGCTTTATGAATACAGTGATTATAATGGGGGTTTCATTAGCTGGTGTTATTTTTATTGGCACAATGCTTGCTTATGTTTTACATCGTTTTAATTTTAAATTTAAAAAAGTTATTTTGGGAGCCTTCTTACTTGCAACATTAATACCCGGGGTTACAACACAAGTTGCAACTTTTCAAGTGATTAATGCTTTAGGTGTTTATAACACAAGGTTTGCACCAATCCTGCTTTATATGGGGACAGATATTATTTCAATTTATATTTTCTTACAGTTTATGGACAACATTTCGATTTCTATGGATGAAGCAGCAATGATAGAGGGGGCCTCATACTTTACCATTTATCGTAAAGTCATCTTACCACTTTTAAAACCTGCTATTGCAACAGTAGTTATTATCAAAGGTGTTGGAATCTATAATGACTTTTATACACCATTCTTATATATGCCAAATACGAAGCTTAATGTACTTTCAACAGCACTCTTTAAGTTTAAGGGACCATATTCTGCTAAATGGGAAGTTATTTGTGCATGTATTATGATTGTTGTTATACCAACATTCTTAGCATTTTTAGCACTACAGAAATATATCTATAATGGTTTTACTTCTGGATCTGTTAAGTAAGAAAAGATTGGAGGGAAATAAATGAAATATCATTACTATGATTATACAGAGAAATTAAGTTTAGTATTACAGAAGGCAAGAAAGGGACAAGCGATTACAATTGGTTTCTTAGGTGGTTCTATTACACAAGGCTGTAATCCATCTGTACCAGAGAATGCCTATGCTGTTAGAACTTATAACTGGCTCAAAGAATTTTTAGCACCTACCGAGGTGAGATATATTAATGCCGGCATTGGTGCAACGGGTTCACTTATTGGGGTACACCGTATGGTGGAGGACTTATTACAATATAAGCCAGATATTATTGTTGTAGAATTTGCCGCAAATGATGTGCCACCTACAGATGGTAGTAAAAAATCATATGAAAGTGTTATAAGGGGCATTATAGAACACTTACCTAATACAGCTATTATTGAACTGATGATGACACTTCAAGATGGTACAAGTGCTTATGCACAGCAAACTCAGATAGGTCATCATTATAAAGTGCCTATGGTGAGTTATCGTCAGGAAGTTTTAAATGGCATAGCAGCAGGAGAATATACATGGGAAGAAATTGAAACGGATGAAGTTCATCCAAATGATAGAGGTCATAAGATAGTAGCAGATTTACTTGCTAACTTATTTGAAGTGGCAGATAAAAATAAAGTATCAGAGGACTATCATTATGAAATGCCAAAAGAAGTTTTATTTAGTAAAAAGTATAGTGATGGCATCATTTTAAATCGTAATAATTATAGGCCACTTTATACAGGGAGCTTTTATCCTTGTGATGATGGATTTAAATCTTTATGTGTAGGTTGGAAGGCGAAGCAGTGTGAAAATAATAAAGCACTTGTTTGTAAAGTAGTAGCTAAAAATATTCATCTACTTTATAGAAAAAATGTAGGCGAACAAATGGGAATTGCTGAGATTACTATAGATTATGACAAAAAGTTAGAAGTGGATAGTTCTTTTCCAAACGGTTGGGGAGATTATGCTGAAGTCTTTATGCTGCTTGAAGAGGATGCATGCAGAGAACATATTATTGAAATTAAGCTTAAAGAAGGTAAAGCAACTGATACTTTTACAGTACTTGGTTTACTTGTGTCTAAGGCTTAATAAAAGATGCTTATAATGGCAATATGACCAATTATAAATAGAGAAATAAAAAATATAGAGTTATAAAGGAGAGTTACATATGTCAGAAGTTAAAATGTTTACAAATTCATTACCTAATATTCCATGGCAAGATCGCCCAGAAGGCTGTGAAGCACCTGTGTGGCGTTATAGTGAAAATCCTATTATTCCTAGAAATCCACTTAAAGGAGTAGCACGTATCTTCAATAGTGCTGTTGTACCTTATGAAGGACAATTCATTGGTGTATTTAGAGGGGAAACTTTATCTGGGGTATCTTATTTATACTTAGGTTATAGTGAAGATGCCATTCACTGGACATATGAAGAAGAAAAAATCCAATTTGTTGACAAAGATGGTAAACCTTTTATGCCTGGTTATGCTTATGATCCAAGACTTGTAAAAGTTGAAGATACATATTACATCATTTGGTGTACAGACTTCTATGGTGCAGCACTTGGTATGGCGAAGACAACTGACTTTAAAACATTTGTAAGACTTGAAAATCCATTTATTCCATTCAACAGAAATGGTGTGCTTTTCCCAAGAAAGATTAATGGTAACTTTATGCTGCTTTCTAGGCCTAGTGATAGTGGGCATACACCATTTGGAGATATTTTCTTAAGTGAAAGTCCAGATATGGAATTCTGGGGTAGACATAGACATGTTATGACTAGAGGATATAGCAACTGGTGGGAATCTCTTAAAATTGGTGGTGGTGCGGCACCTATTGAAACAAGTGAAGGATGGCTTTTATTCTATCATGGTGTAGCTGGTACTTGCCAAGGTTACGTATATAGTATGGGTGCAGCAATCTTAGATATTGATGAACCATCTAAAGTAAAATATCGTTGTCAACACTTCGTATTAACACCAGAAGAATGGTATGAAGAAAGAGGTTTCGTAAATAACGTAGTATTCCCATGTGCAACACTTCAAGATGCAGACACAGGTAGAATTGCAATTTATTATGGTGCAGCAGACAGCTACGTAGGATTGGCATTTACAACAATTGATATAATCGTAAATTATGTAAAAGAACATAGCAATATGATAGGGGACGATGATCAAATCGGTATCAAATAATAAGTTAAAGGGTTTGTAAGGAAGTTGTCAGAGGAGGTAATAAGAATGATCAATAGTCCACAAATGGTACAAGAAATTAAAGGTCATTTACTTTATAAAATCAATCCTTTTTGGAAGAACCTCAAAGATGTAGAAAATGGTGGATTCTACGGTTATATGAGTGAAGAACTTGTATTAGATAAAGAGGCTGTAAAAGGGGTCATTTTAAATTCGAGAATCATGTGGTATTTTTCAAATATGTATTTAACCATGAAAAATCCAGAAGACCTAGAATATGCAAAATGGGCCTATACATTTTTTAAAGACCACTGTTTAGATAAAGAATATGGTGGCGTGTACTGGATGCTAGATTATAAAGGCAATGTGGTGGAAGATATGAAACATACTTATAACCAAGCTTTTGCAATTTATGCGTTATCTACTTATTATGAGGCAACTAAAGATCAAGAAGCATTAGACTTTGCTATGTCCATCTTTGAAAAGATAGAAACCATTGCAAGAGATGAATATGGTTATTTAGAAGCATTCACAAGAGCGTGGTCACCTATTGAGGAAAACATTCTTTCAGATGATGCGTATTTATGTTCTAAAGGAATCTATGCAGAAAAAACAATGAACGCACTTTTACATATTTTAGAGGCTTATACGGAGCTTTATCGTGTAAGCCATCATAAAGCAGTTGGGGAAAAATTAAAAGATTTACTTATTGTGTTTGATAAACAAGTTTATAACCGTGAAAAACGTCTGTTAGAAGTATTCTTCGATCGTAAGATGAATACTATCGTAGATATGCATTCTTATGGGCATGATATAGAAGCGGCTTGGCTGTTAGATAGGGCAGCTGAAGCATTAGGAGATAAAGAGATTATTGAGAAGACTCAGGCTTATACAGTAGATATTGCTTATAAGATTAAAGAAGAAGCTTTTGTAGATGGTGCACTTAATAATGAACGTATTGATGATTATATTGATACCACTAGAATATGGTGGGTACAAGCAGAAACTGTCATAGGCTTTACAAATGCTTATGAAAAAACAGGAGATCGGGAGTTTTTAGTCCTAGCAGAGAGAGAATGGGAGTTTATAAAGAAATATATTATTGATTCAAGAGATGATTCAGAATGGCGTTGGCAAGTAGATAAGGAAGGAAATCCTGTTTTACCAGGTCCAATTGTAGAACCATGGAAATGTCCTTATCATAATGGACGTATGTGTATGGAGATTATAAGGAGGAACAGAAATGTTTAAGGAAAACTACGAAAGAGAACTTGCTAAATATGAAAAACTTATTACACGTAAAAATGTAGTTGCAGATGAGTATAATGGCATTTATGATCGCTATATCTATCCAGTACTTACAAGGGAGCATACGCCACTATTTTGGAGATATGATTTAAATCCTGAGACAAATCCATATTTTATGGAGAGGCTAGGGATTAATGCTGTTTTTAATGCAGGTGCTATAGAGCTTAATGGGAAATTTTATGTCGTTGCTAGAGTAGAGGGATATGATAGGAAGTCCTTCTTTGCTGTAGCAGAAAGTCCTAATGGTATTGATAACTTTAGATTTTGGGATTATCCTATTTTACTTGAGGATACCTGCAAGGAAGAAACAAATGTGTATGATATGAGACTTACAAAACATGAGGATGGCTATATTTATGGCGTATTCTGCTCAGAAAGTAAGGACCCTAATAATACAGATTTATCTGCAGCTATAGCTCAAGCTGGTATTGTTCGTACAAAGGATCTTAAGAAGTGGGAGAGACTTCCTAATCTTAGAACACAGGCAGAGCAACAAAGAAATGTAGTGCTTCACCCAGAGTTTGTAGATGGCAAATATGCCTTTTATACAAGACCACAAGATGGTTTCATTGATGCAGGAAGTGGTGGGGGAATAGGGTTTGGGCTTTGTGAGGATATTACAAATGCTTATATTAAAGAAAAAGAAGTAATTATTAATACTAGAAAATATCATACAATTACAGAAGTTAAAAATGGAGCAGGAGCAGTGCCTATTAAAACAGACAAAGGTTGGCTTCATATTGCACATGGGGTAAGAAATACAGCAGCAGGACTTCGTTATGTAACTTATGTGTTTGTTACATCTCTTGAAGATCCAACCAAATGTATAGCAGAGCCATCGGGTTATTTCATTGCACCATATGGGCAGGAACGTGTAGGAGATGTAAGTAATGTGACTTTTACAAATGGGGCGATAGCTAGAGAAAATGGAGATGTTTATATTTATTATGCTTCTTCAGATACAAGATTACATGTAGCAACCACTACAGTAGATAAATTATTAGACTATGCATTTAATACACCAAAGGACCCTCTTAGAAGTGTAGAATGTGTAGCGCAAAGATGTGAATTTATTGGGAGAAATTTGAAATTAATAAATTAAAAGTATAGAAGAAATTTATAGAAGTATAGAATATGTTGATATAAAAGTTAAAAAACGCTAATATATTAAACAGATTATTAAGTGGGCACTAAAATAATAAGTATTTTTAGATAGGAAAATTATTATGAAGAGAAAAATTAAGTTATTAGCTTTTATGTTAACATTAGCATTAGTATACAGCTGATAGAAATGGTGCACATGCATTTTATGGATTACCACAAACTAGAGCATTAGCAGCAAAATAGATTAAAGATATAATTTAAGTTATAGTGGGTAACAAATAGTATTTGCTATCTACTATAACTTTTTTAGAATTTAGGTAGGTGAATATAATGAAACAAAGTTTAACACAATTAGTTATGAATGATTTCTTTATTATTGGAACTCAAGATATGAAATTAACACAACTAATGAAAATGATAATTGAGCAGTCAGAGTATATATATATATACCGTCGCCTGTTACATATTATGGAAGAGCCTGAGATTGTAAAATGGGCTAAAGAGAATAAAAAAATAGAAGTTGAAAATATAAAAATTAGTTATCCTAAATATGACAGAGAAGATGTTATAAAATCACAAGATGATAAAAAAATATATATTATAGATTTAAATCAAGATGATAATAGGGAAAAAATAAGTGAAATGATGAAAATTTCAATAAGAGATATAACAAATAGATTAGATACTAAGGAGTTAGAAGAATACTATAATAATAAGTTATATATTGATAATCCAATATATGATCAATATGATTTTATATTTACCTTAGATAATGAAGTATTGATGGATACTTTTATTCATGATTTTTCTTTTGTTATTAATGGGAAGTTAAAATAATGAAAAAGATTGGACTACGTAAAGTAATACTGTGGGGAGGCGTATTTGTTATTATATGTAATATTATATTTAACCATAGTATTACTAGTATAACATCTATAGAAAATAGTGGTAGACTAGGTATAATAGATGAGAACTTATCATTAGAATATGAGGATTTGATAGTATTAAATCCAGTAGAAGAGATAAAAGGTAATACGTTAACACATGGTGATAAAATGGTGGAGTTTGCACAAGAATATGCACCAAATCAAGAGATATACTATTATTCAGCTAGTGATAGAGAGGGAATAGTAACAACAGATAGAATTATAAAAGGTTTGGAAATGATGAAGAAAGAAGGCATAAAGGTTATTAATATTAGCATGAGTTCAGATATATATAGTGCTGAATTTGAACAGTATATACTAGGAAATCAGAAACAAATGCAAATTTATGCAAGTTATTCTAATGTGACAGAATCATTAGATTACCCAGCAATGTATAAAGGGGTAATTGGAGTAGGGAAAAAAATAGTATACAGTAAAACTTCTTATATCAACGCTTGAGTTAGCTTGATACAAGAAGTTTTTTTATTCAAAGTATTAAATAAAGAGATAAAATTATAATAATTTGGTATAATATAAAAAATAAATAAGCTGAAGGGAGAGGCTACATGTTTTATATTGGTGTGGATTTAGGCGGAACGAACATCGTGGTAGGGCTTGTAGATGAAAAGGGGCATATTATAGAAAAGGTACAAAAACCTACTTCTAGGGAGCGGGGGATTAGAAGAATTTGTGATGATATTGTAAGACTATGTATGCAGATTATAGAGAACTATAGTTTGGATAATATGAATCTAATAGGAATTGGTATAGGTGCGCCGGGAACAATTGATCGCAAAAAAGGGCGTATTGTCTATTCTAATAACATTGCAGTAAGGGATTTTGATATTGTTCATTATATTAGAAGAAAGTTAGGAAATTTAGGGAAAAAGATATTAATTAGAGTTGCTAATGATGCGGATTGTGCAGCATTAGGAGAGGTTAAAGCTGGGAAAGCTAAAGGTTACAATAGTGCCATTATTATAACACTTGGAACTGGTGTAGGAAGCGGGATTGTTATAGATGGTAAATTGTTTAGTGGATGTCAACCAGGAGGGGGAGAACTGGGACATCAAATTATTGTGAAGGATGGAAGAGCATGTACCTGTGGTAATAAAGGTTGCTTTGAAGCTTATGGTTCAGCTTTAGGTTTTACCAATATGGCTAGAGAGGTGGCTAAAAAATATCCTCAGTCCATCATGAATAAGCTAACTAAGGGAAATTTAGACAAGATGAATGCAAGGATACCCTTTGAGGCTGCTAAACAAGGTGATGAGATTGCAAGTAAATTAGTAGATGAATATATTACATATTTAGCTATTGGTTTAAACAATATAATTAATGCTTTTAAGCCTGAAATTATATTAATCGGAGGGGGGGTATCAAGACAGAAAGAGAGTTTGATTTTTCCACTTAGAAAAAAATTAAGGAGTATGGTTTTTGGTGGACAAATGATGACAGAAATTAATGTGGCTGCACTAGGAAGTGAGGCTGGACTCGTTGGTGCAGCTATGCTTTGTGAGAATTAAAATATTGTAAGAATAGTAAAATCAGTTTATAATAAATGGGATAGACTATACTATACCTCAAAGAGAAAGTGAGGAGTTTTTTTAATGGGTAAATTATTCGGAACAGATGGTGTACGCGGCGTTGCTAATACAGAACTTACAGGTAAACTTGCTTATCAAGTAGGTCAAGCTGGTGCGTACGTTTTAACAAAAGAAACTAAGAAACAACCAAAAATTATTGTAGCTAGAGATACACGAATTTCAGGAACAATGTTAGAAGCAGCACTTGTAGCTGGTATTTGTTCAGTTGGTGCTAAAGCAATTTCAGTAGGCGTTGTACCTACACCTGCCGTAGCATATTTAACAAGAGAACTTGGAGCTGATGCAGGGGTTATGATTTCTGCTTCACACAATCCATTAGAGTTTAATGGAATTAAATTCTTCAATAATGAAGGATATAAATTACGTGATGAATTAGAAGAAGAAATTGAAAACCTTATTTTAACAAGAAGTGATAATATTCCAGCACCAACAGGTGAAGAAATTGGAACATGGGATATGGATCATTCAGTAATTGATAAATATATTGATTATGTATGTAATACAATCCCTGGAGACTTAAATGGGCTTAAAGTACTTATTGACTGTGCAAATGGTGCAGCTTCAGAAGTAGCACCTATTGCTTTAGCACGTTTAGGTGCAGATGTTGAAGTAATTCACCACAAACCAAATGGTGTAAACATCAACAAACTTTGTGGTTCAACACATATGAAAGATCTTCAAAGTCAAGTGGTAGGACGCAAAGCTGAAGTAGGTATCGCTTTTGATGGAGATGCTGACAGATGTCTTGCAGTTGATGAAAATGGTGAAATGATTGATGGTGACCAAATTCTTAGTATCGTTGGTTTAGATATGAAAGAAAGAGGTATCTTAAAACGTGATACAATTGTTGCAACAGTTATGAGTAACTTAGGTTTTACAGTAATGAGTAAAGAAAAAGACATCAACCTTATTCAAACAAGAGTTGGTGATCGTTATGTACTTGAAAAAATGCTTAAACATGGATATAACCTTGGTGGTGAGCAATCAGGACACGTAATCTTCTTAGACTATAATACAACTGGAGATGGACTTATTACAGCAATCCAATTATTATACGTTATGAAGAAAACAGGTAAACCTTTATCTGAACTTAAACAATGCATGCAAATTTTCCCACATGTTAAAAATGAAAACAAACATGCATATATTGAAGACTTAGAAATTCAAGAAAGAATTGCAGCATTAGAAGAAAAATTCAAAGGCGAAGGTCGTGTACTTATTAGACCATCAGGTACAGAACCACTTGTACGTGTTATGATTGAAGGTAAAGACCAAGCTGTTATTGAAAAAGAAGCACAAGAACTTGCAACTTTCATTGAAGAAAGATTACAATAATATATTGAGAGATAAAAGAAGGCATAAAACTATAATGGGTTTTATGCCTTTTTCGTACTAAAAATGAATGAAAATATTAGAGATGGCAACACTTAAGAAAATGTTAAGAAAAAGGAGTAGGAGATGACTACATATAAGAGAGTATTAATAGGACTTGTCATACTTATAGTAGGATTTTCATTAGGTAATCTAGAAAGGGCGGTAATAAAGGGGAGTAATACCCCGCAAAATCATATAATGCATAATGGATATAAAATGTATGATTTAGCACAAAGTAATTTGCAGATTACTACAGCAGGGCGGTATTATGTGACTTGTAGTACAACTAGCACACCTTATAGGATTATTGTAGATTATGGAGTGAAAAGTGCAGAGATTGTATTAGAAAATGTGAATATAGATGTTTCTAAAGAGAAGAAGCTTGGAGGTATAGAGGTTAATGGCAAGGCTATAATAATACTTAAAGGTGATAATAGCGTATTAGGAGCCAAGGAACAAACAGGTGTGGTTATTACAGGGCAAGGCAATCTAACAATTTCAGAGCAGAGCACAGGGACATTAACTGTAAAGGGAAGTAGCTTTGCTGGCGCCATAGGTGGTCCAACCAGTGGAAGTGGTGGCAGATTATATATTAATGGGGGGAGTATACAGGCGTATACATCAGGATGTAATGCAGCTATTGGAAGTGCGGCAGGTTCCGGAAATCAAGGTATGAGAAGCATTGTGATTAATGGAGGCAATGTATATTGTGAAGTATCAGATGGTGGTGGCGCAGGAATAGGTGGAGGTTTTAAGAGTACAGTACCTCTTGTGGAAATTAATGGAGGACATATAGTTGTTAAAGCAGGACATAGCAGTAGAGCTATTGGTAGTGGGTATCAATATAGAGGTGATGAAGGAAGTCTGAAAATAATGGGTGGGCAAGTAATTGTTTATCAAGGTAAGTTGTTAGAAGGAGAATGTATTTCACCTATTGAGTTAGAAAGGTATACGACGATAGGTAATAAAGCCATAATTGTAGCTATTGAAAGGCAACAAGCATCACAAAGCATAGGCTACTACATGCCAATAGATATGACTGAGGTAAAGACGGACTTAAGATTAGTCATAGAAGAAATAGGATTAGCAGAAGAGATTCATTTAGAAGAAAAAGGATTTTTTATTAATGTATATTCAGCTGATAAAAAATATTTTATAACCCATAATGATGGTAACAATATTTATTTACAGAGTGAGGAAACTAAATCAGAAGTAAAAACTGATGAAGGTACCAAAGAAGATGAGTCAAAGATAGAAGAGGATAAGAGTACCAAAGAAGAGGAGTCAAAGATAGAAGAGGATAAGGGTACAAAAGAAGATGACTTAAAGATAGAAGAAGATAAGAGTACAAAAGAAGAGGGCTTAAAGATAGAAGAAGATAAGGGTATAAAAGAAGAGGACTCAAAGGTAGAAGAGAATAAGGGTGCCAAAGAAGAAAGTCCCAAAGTAGAAGATAATAAGGATATCAAAAATGAAATGTCTAACATAGAGGATAAACAGGCTGAGCAAAGTATATAAGTCGCACGGTACACTCAAGTAGAAAGGCTAAGTCTCATAAAGATTTTGATTGGCAAAAATTAAACCATTCTAATAAAACATATTATATAAGCTATGGGGTTAAAAGAACTTAGTTTATAAAAAGAAGCTTCAACATCTTTTATATAGGATGTTGAAGCTTCTTTTTATGTTATTGCCCAAGGTCAGCATCTAAACAATCTTTAAGATAAGTAAATTGTTTAATATTGCAGCCTACTACACTAGTACCTTTAAAGCTTGTTTGATAAAACTGCTTATCATATGGATAATAAGTGTAAGTAGTCTTCTCGCCTTCGGGTGAAGTAAAGATGAAAGTCGCAATAGGTGAGTCCCCGGTTAAAGTAGCTCCTTTAAATTCAGTGTCTGCTGAGATACCAATAATGTTTTTATAAATGGCTTTGAAATCATCAGCACTAAGCTTTTTATCATTGAGCATATAAGTGTCATTATCTACTTTTAGTGTATAGTTTTGCCCTAAAAGTGAGATATCAATGGCAATGACATCAGCAATATTAGTAAGCTGAGTAAATTTAGCGGATAAATAAAATGGATCAAAGTCTTTAAGAAGGGGTGCTAAGAAATCACTATTCATACTATAGACACTTTGTGTACCGGCTTTCATAAAGTAAACTTGTCCATCTTCAGTTGTATTACCCCATAAATAATGGATTTCGGTAACCACATCTTTAGCTTTATTAGTCTCTGGATCAGTTTCAGTAGTAGTATTTTGAATGTATAAATCTAAAGTAGGGTTATCTAAACCATAAGAACTTAAATCTGTGACATCGTCAGCTACAAAGTTTTCAATGATAATAGGTGATGGGATAAGTTTAAGCAGTTCTACAAAATTAGTAGTACTCATATCCCTTGTGGTGCCATCATTAAGCTTTAAAAGATAAGCAGTAGTATAGGCACTGAGTTCGTCATTTGATTTAACTTCAATAGGTTCAATATCTTTACCAGAAGCTTTAAGGGCTGTAACTGTAGCTGTATCAAATTTATCTAATTCAGTAGTTCTAAATAAGGTTACATCACCTTTGAAGCTATCTGCCATAGAGGAAGTAATAAGGAAGAGTTTTGAGGTATCTTCTTGCAAAAGGTAAACGCTACGGTTATCAGGTGTATGATTACCTAATAAAATACGTTTAGTAGAACCATCAGTGAATGTATAAGTAATAATCTTAGAAGGTGTTGTAAGACCAAAGTCTTCAAGGTTAGAAGCCTCTAGCCTCCTAAAGGCATCTAAAGTAAGGAGATTATCACAAAGTACTTTGATTGCAGCAGTATTTAAGTTAGCAGTATCACTTAAACCTTCGATACACCAATTCTCACCATTTGGGATGAAAGAAAGGTTTTGGCCTCCTTGAGTAATAGTAAGCTTACTAATTTGGTCCTTTGTATAATTGGTAACTTCAATATTGCTTTGTATACCTGAAGAAGTATCTGTAGTGGATACTTCTTCAGAAGCAGGAGATTTTTTGTTTTGGACAAAGAGAGCTAGTCCAACTAATAAGACTAATACAACTGTAATTAATAGAAGAAATTTATTTTTTTTCATTAAAGATTTTTCCTCCTTATTAAAACAATGACACCCATAATAAGCACAACGGCTGGAATGATTACAACAGCAATACATGAGAAGGCTAAGAATTTTGTAGTGCTCATTGCAGGTAAAGCATAATCGTTAGAAGATTTGCCTGGGATTTCAAAGCCTGTTAATGTATCATTTTGTAACCAGTTTAAACAATTAGTCATAAAGGTTTCATTACCAGTAGAAGAAAGATTCATTTTAGTTTCATCTATGAAATAAGAATCAGCAAAGACTACAAGTCTTGTAGTAATTACATTTTCACTATCTAATGAATTTTTATCTTCAATGGCATAAGCTAAATCGAAAGGTCCAGCAATATCATCAGCTGTTTTATTTGTTGTAGCCCCTTCTAGATTTGTTTTTAAGAAGGCTTCGTCAGATGTAGAAAGAAGTGATGTAATCGTTACGCTTGTACGTGCATTATCAGCCTTAGTAAGTGCCGAAGATAATGGAATAAGTACAGGAAGTTTGTTTGTA
>USPX01000035.1 GCA_900556665.1 uncultured Eubacteriales bacterium | reverse complement strand
TGCTCCTAATACCAAACTAAAAAAGCCAGGCAGCACGTTCATGCCACCTGACTCAATTATTTTTTATTCTTGTACCTTCACTATTTTTAAATTCATAATGCCATTATCAGCAATTTCTTCTTCGTATTGTTCTTCCCACTTAAGTTGCATTTGTCTTAACGCAGCTGGTGAAACGTTCTGATCTACATCTCCGGCATAATTAAGTGCATCACGACGGGCTAAACGCATAACTAATTCTTCCCAGAATACTGAAGTATCGTATTCATCAATATACTCGTTAAATTCATCTTCTTCATACTCATGAGTTGGCATGTATTCTTCGAATTCCTCATCATATTCAACAAGTTCTTCAAGCCCAAATTCTTCTTTCGCCATAGCAAACATTTTTTGTTCCATATCTGAGTATCTCTCGATACGCTCCTCTTTACTTCTTGGCCCATTTATAAGTAAATTTCCTGCATATACTAAATCCATAAGCACTTTGAATTCTTCTTTTGTGCACTCTAGTTTCATTGTTAATCCTCCATCTTACTTTGTCTTCTTTAGTCTACACTTTAGCATTATTCTTGTCTAGCTAATCTTTTCCATTTGTAAACGCTCATTAAGTTCTTCTTCCATTAGTGGCTTACTAAACACATAACCTTGTATCAAGTCACAATCTTTTTGCTTTAAAATTTCAAGTTGCTGCTCACTTTCTACGCCTTCTGCAACTACATCAATCTCTAATATATGTGCCATATTAATGATACTATCCACAATCTCAGAAAGCTCTTTACTAACAGTAATTTCATCAATAAAGCTTTTATCAATCTTAAGCACATCTAATGGAATATTACGTAAATAATTCAAAGATGAATACCCTGTTCCAAAATCATCTAAAGCTATTTTCATCCCCATCTCTCTAGCTTCATGGAATATCACTTTATTCTCTTCTAGATTTTGCATAAGTACCGTTTCAGTTACTTCTAGTTTAATACATTTAGGTGGTATACCGGCTTCATCTATACAGCTTTTAAGCTTCTCTATGAAATTCTTTTCTCTTAGCTGAACAGCAGATATATTAATATTCACACTAAAGTAATCATAGCCTTGATTATAATAATTACTTAACGCTTTAAGCGCTTCTTTTATTACCCAATCTCCAACTTCTACAATGATTCCCGTCTCCTCTGCTATAGGAATAAATTCTCCTGGAGAAATAAAACCTATTTTCTCCGACTTCAGGCGCACCAACGCTTCAGCACCTACAGTTTTACCTGTGGCTGTTTCAACCACCGGTTGATATTGCAAGTATAACCCATTCTTACCACTAATAGCATCTCTTATAGCACTCTCTACGGCCATCTTACGTGCCAAAGCCTTCGACATATCTTCAGAATAAAAGTTATAACTATTTTTTCCTTGTTCCTTTGACTTATACATGGCAGTATCTGCATTTTGAAGCAGTACTTCACAGTTGTCTCCATCTAATGGATATAACGCAATACCAATGCTACACGTCATATGAATCTCATTTTCTCCTATGATGATCTCATCTTCAAAAATGGCCATAATCTTATGTACTAATACTTCTACTTCTTCTAAGTTCTTCATATTCGCACACACAACAAACTCATCGCCACCAAATCGGCTCATAATGCTGCCATCCATTGCAATTTCACTTAGTTTTCTTACCACATACTTTAATACTTCATCCCCTACATCATGGCCAAAGATATCATTCACCCTTTGGAAGTCATCTAAATCCACAAATAACATAGCAGCCTTCTCACCTTCTTTTTTGAGTCCTATATATCTTCTCATATGCGTCGTAAATGTTTGTTTGTTGAGACACCCTGTTAAAACATCATAATAAGCCAACTTTCTTACTTGTTCTTCACTTGCCTTGTAATTTGTAATATCTGTTATAATACCTCTTATTTTGATCATTTCACCTGCCTCATCGTAAACTACTTTTCCTTTACAAAGCCCCCATGCCATAGCACCATCAGCGGATCGAACATTTAATTCTCTATTAAAGACATTTTTCTTGCCTGCTTCACAGGCCTTAATCTCTTCATCTATACCCATTAATGCCTTTCGTTTAACAACATCCTTATATGGTATATTTCCTTCCAAATTATCTTCTATACTTATAATGTTACTCCACTTTCCAGTTATAAATACCATATCTGTTCTTAAATCATATTCCCAAATGGTTTCTTCTATATCTGCTAGAGTCTGTCTATAGCGTTCTTCACTAACACTTAGAGCTCTCCTACTTTCACCTAATTTTTTTATCATTTGATTGTAATGTTTTGCTAAACTTCCAAACTCATCATCAGCATCATATTTACAATACTCATCTAGCTTACCTCTAGATACTTCTCCCATAACATTTACTATTTCATCAATAGGCCCTGTAATTTTCCTGGAGATATGTATAGACGCAATACCTAATATAAACACCAAAAAGGCAAGGGTTATTGCAATACTTATAAGCTCTGTTACAGCTTGCTGCCTAACTACTCTAGCTGTTTGTGACGCCACAATAATCCAGTCAATACTTGGTATACGATAAAATGACATATAACTTAAGGCACCATCATCCATACCTTTTACTAACCATCTTTCCAGCTTTGAAGTAGGACCTTCTCCTTTTATTACCTGGATAATCCCTTCATCCTCTACCTTACAACCTATCTTAGATTTATTGGGATGTATGATAATAATACCCTTACTATCTACTATATACGCACATCCTCCTTCATTACTTTTAATTTCTTCTACAAACTCACCAAAAGTACTATTCTTTATGGTTTTACATACAGCACCTACTATCTCTCCTCCACTATTCCTCACAGGGGCAGTTATATCACTAACACCCTCTTTATGATCTGTTATGATATTTTTAAATACAGTCTTTCCTTGTAAAACTCTTCGAAAGCCTTCATTTCTTGCAACATTACCTCTAACATATACTTGTTTACTACTTGCAACGATATCACCATTACAATTAATAATATAAATACCACAACATTCTTCCTCATTTTTTTCTACTCGATTTAATAAAGCTTCTACTTCACTTAACACTTTGTTAAAACCAACAACATCTCCCATTTCCCATTTTTCTAGCACTTTCACAATCATCTTATCTAAACCCAATACTTCAACTTCATTCTCTTTAGCCTCTACTAGTTTTTCTAATGCTTTCCCTTCGATTGCTGCCACCTGATTAATATTCATTTTTGCTTTTGCAATCAACGCCTTAGAAGAATATGCATAAATCATAAGTGCCATAATAATTAAAGGTATACATATCAGAGTAAGCATCGTTAATGCTAATCTTTTCTTAATCCGCACAAATAATTCCTCCCCAACTTATATAATTATTTTCTCTCTTTAGCAATGCCCCCCGACTTTTGCCACTCATCTAAATCCTATAAATACATTATACTTTTCTAAATTATCAAATTATTTTATCAATTAAATTATATATCACTTACACTACTTTTAACAATTAATTTCTTAACAAAAAAAGATTACCACCAGCTACTGCTGGTGATAATCTCCTTTTACATCTCTCTTCTACCTTCGAGCGCTCTAGATAAAGTAATCTCATCCACATATTCAAGATCCCCACCAACTGGTACACCATGGGCAATACGTGTTGTTTTAATTCCTAATGGTTTAAGTAGTTTACTAATATACATTGCTGTAGCCTCTCCCTCAATATTAGGGTTCGTAGCAATAATTACTTCTTCTACTTCTTCTTTACCAATACGCTCTAAAAGTTCTTTAATTTTAATATCACTAGGACCTACACCCATCATTGGTGAAATCGCACCATGTAAGATATGATAAAGTCCTTTATATTCCTTAGTTTTTTCATAAGCCGCCATATCCCTAGAGTCTTCAACAACCATAATCTGATGATTTGCTCTTTGAGGATCCTTACATATAGGGCATAGTTTATCATCGGTAATTGTGCAGCATCTCTCACAGTAGCTAATATTTTTCTTAGCTTCTACAAGAGTGTTGGCAAGTTTCTCAACTTTTTCTTGTGGTAAACTAATAATATGGAAAGCAAGTCTTTGGGCTGATTTAGCACCAATCCCTGGAAGTCTTGAGAGCTCTTCAATAAGAGCTACCATCTTATCTCCATAATAGCCACTCACTAGAATAATCCTCCTGTTGGAAGACCTCCTGTAAGTCTACCCATCTCTTTTTGAGCAAGTTCATCTGCTTGACGAACAGCTTCATTTACAGCAACTAAAACTAAATCTTCTAATGTTTCAACATCATCTGGATCTACTACTTCTGGTTTAATTGTGATAGATTTGATTTCTTTTTTACCTGTGATTACAACTTCTACCATACCACCGCCAGCTGTAGCTGTAAGTTCTTTAGTTTCTAAAGCAGCTTGTGCTTCTTCCATTTGTTTTTGCATTTTTTGTGCTTGTTTCATAAGTTGTTGCATATTAGGCATGCCACCAAAATTTCTCATTATTCATCCTCCTAGATTTTTATATCAGTATTATCTATTATACCTATTCTTATTAATAATACAACATTTTAACCACGAACTTCGATATTAAAATTGATTTTTGACTCAATATTTCTTAAAACTTGAGAGATATCTTTAACTTCCGTTGTTGGACTTGGGCTTGAACCATAAGTCTCTATACACTTATTCGCATATTCCTCTGCTGGTATTAGACGTATTTTAACTTCTTTACCTGCAAAGTTACAAATTGCTTTTTCCATTTTTTCAAAGCTTTTCTTAACACCAAATTCCATAGGTTGTTTATAGACAATATATAAAATATCATCTTCAATATAACCTGCTTCTGTTGTAGCATATACAGTTTTAAGCGTTGTTTGCTCATCCAGAGAATGTAATACCTCTTGCCATCTTGCCACAAGCTCCTTAATATCCTCTGGTACAGCTTTAGGAAGCCTTGTAGGCACTACCTCTTTTTGTGGCGCTTGTTGCACAACTTGAACTGGCGCTGCTTGCAATCCCTGTGCCATAAGCTTCTCGAGCTTTTGTTCTAGCATTTGCATCTTGGTCATCATACTTTCTGCCGAATCATCCATTTGTACCTCACAGAGCTTAAGTACTGCAACCTCTAATAATACCCTTGGTGAAATAGCCGTTCTAAGTTCATACTCTAAAGTTCCAAACTGCTTGATATAACGCATAATCTCATTGGTGCTAACTTGCTGAGCTTGCTCTTTTAATGCTGCAATATACTCATTACTATAATCTAATACTTCTGCTGAATTATTAGTTGTTTTTGCCACAAGTAAATTTCGACTATGCTCCAAAAGGTCACTTGCAAACTGTCTAATACTACGTCCTTGACTATTTACTTCATCACAAAGCGCCAATACCTTAGCCGCATCCTGTGCTTTAATGGCATTAATCATATCAAACAATATACTACTATCTACTGCACCTACTAAATAAAGCACCTTCTCCATAGTAATTGTTTCATCAAAGTAAAACGAAATACATTGTTCTAATATGCTAAGTGCATCACGCATACCACCATCTGCAATTCTAGCAATATACGCTAATGCTTTCTCTTCAATATCTATATTTTCTTTATCCATATAAGTTCTTAAGCAATTTTCTATCTCTCTTGCTGAAATACGTTTAAAATCAAAACGTTGACAACGTGATAAGATAGTAACCGGTATTTTTTGAGGATCCGTTGTTGCTAAAATAAATATAACATGTGCTGGTGGTTCTTCTAAAGTTTTTAAAAGGGCATTGAACGCACCAATAGATAACATATGCACCTCATCTATAATATAAACCTTATACTTACCTACAGCAGGCGTATATTTAACTTCTTCATTAATTTCACGGATATTATCTACACCATTATGAGAAGCAGCATCCATCTCAATAATATTAATACCGGTGCCATCTTGTACTCTCTTACAAGTCTCACATTCACCACAAGCTGACCCATTAACTGGTGACTCACAGTTTACTGCTCTTGCAAAAATCTTAGCAATAGATGTTTTACCAGTACCTCTGCTTCCTGTAAATAAGTAAGCATGAGCCACACGATTTGAGCTTATTTGATTCTTTAATGTTCTTACGATATGTTCTTGTCCAACAACATCATCAAAAGTATGTGGTCGATACTTTCTATATAACGCTAAGTAACTCATGTTTTCCCCTTCCTAGAAAGCTTTTTCGCCTTCTTCTTTAAATATTGACTATCTTTTAGTATACCATACTTTTATATATTCTAATACCCCAGCCCCTATATATTCTAATGTCATTCATATTCCTTTTTAATTTTAGACTAATTTTTTATTTTTACATTTTGTTACTTTCTTCTCATATTTTGTCGATAAATAATACGATGGATAATTTATATTATTAGGGGGATTATTATGACTTCGAATTCAATACTCACCCATAGTACAGAAGAATCTAACACTTTAGTACTTAAAGCTCTTAAAGTAGGTACCTATTTACTTATAATAAATATCATTTATTTATTTATACATCGTAAAGGGTTTAATTTTAAGCCAAAAGATTATTTAATCTTTTTATCTTTAATTTTTTGTTTTATTCCAAGACTTTACTATAAATATGCAAAGGATACTTCAAAATTTGCCATAGTTACTATTATATGTGCTGAATGTATTAGCATGCTTATTTATATGAGTTCTTGGTTATATGCTTCAATTATTTTATTACTATCTCTAGGTATTGCAGCTTTATACTTAGACATCAAGTTAATTAAGCATATTTTAAAAATTAAAATACCTACTTTAATAGTAGCAAGTTTAGTACCATTAACTTTTGCTGAAAAACGCGTTATTGCTTATGGTACTTCAACTATAATTTCTTCGATTATTTTTTATTCATTACAAATCTTATGTATGGGCTTATTCTTTATGGCCTTTTCAACTAAAGCAAACAAAATCTTCATGAGTTCAGTTAATCAAACTGAACAAATTCAAAACATCTTAGAACATACATTAGATAATGCTTCAAAAACGAATACAACAATCTAAGAACTTTATACGAACATTAATGAAAGCACTAACGCTGTTACTGAAATCAATAAAACAAGTTCTAATATCGCACTTAATGCACAAAGCATGATTCAAACTGCTTATGATAGTTCTAAAGCAGTTTCACAAATTTCTAAGGATATCGAAAAAACTTATAACGCTTCTTCAGAAATTAGTGAACTCACAAAAGAACTTCGTACTATGACTTCAATTAGTAAAGATAATATCACAAGCTTAACACATAATATTAATGATATTAATGCTGTGAGTAAAAGCTCTAGGGCACATTTCATTTCTTTATCTGAAAGTACTACAGAAATCTCTAATGCCCTTAAAATTATTAATGATGTTTCAGAGCAAACAAACCTTCTTTCTTTAAACGCTTCTATAGAAGCTGCTAAAGCAGGAGAAGCTGGAAGAGGCTTTGTTGTTGTAGCTTCTGAAATCAAAAAATTAGCTGAACAATCAACAAGGTCTACTGAATACATCAAAGAGATTATAACTAAAGTCAATCATGACACAAATGATTCCTTATCTTCAATTACACAAATTGAAGATAGCTTACAAAAAAATCTCCAAATCCTTGAAACCTCTCAAAATGACTTTGATCAAATGGTTTCACATCAAAACTTAGTGATTGATAGAATTTTAGAATCACAAAATCTTATTACACATTTAGCCCATGAAGTGCAAATTGTAGAAGCTGCTATTTCTGATACACTTACTCAAAATACAGAAACTTCTAATAGCATTTCTAATATTACAATGATTATTCAAAACCTTAATACTTCGTTCCAAGAAATTGCCTCAAAAGCTAAATTAGTAAAAGATTATTCTAATGAACTTATTCATTCACAAAACTTAATTACTGAAAGGACTTTCAATGAAAAAGCAACACATTAAGCATCTAGGCATTCTTGCATTACTTATAGTGATTGCAATTGCTGGATACTTTACTTTTAACACAAATACTTCTGTATCTAACATGACACATTTAGATACTTCTTTAAAAACAAATGACTATGTATTGTCAGAAGATAACTTTGAAGCACAAATGCTAGAAATTGTAGAGCCTTATATTGCCTCTGTTACAACTTCTGGTTATTTCAAATCTAATGATGATACAGATCTTTATTATGAATACTATACAACACCTTCTGCAAAAGGTAATATCGTTGTTTCTCATGGTTTTACAGAATCATTAGAGAAATATACAGAACTAGCTTATTACTTCTTAAAAGAAGGCTTTAATGTATATCTTATAGACCATCGCGGACATGGTTTATCAGAGCGTACAACAAGTGATTTATCTCTAGTAGATGTTAAAAGTTTTGATAATTACATTAATGACTTATATACCTTTATCAATGAATTTATCACTTCAAAGCAAGAAGATTTACCACTCTTCTTATTTGCACATTCAATGGGTGGTGGTATAGGAACTGGTTTATTAGAAACATACCCTGATTTATTTGACGCTGCAGTACTTTCTTCACCTATGTTAGGCATTAACCTAGGATCTGTTCCAAAATTTGCTGCAAATATTATTTCTAACACTGCTACACTTTTAGGTCAAGGTAGTCAATATGTTATTTCACATGCTCCATTTAATCTTGAAGATGAAACTTTTGATGCTAGTTCATCAAGTTCACTTGCACGTTTTAACTACTACCTTAATAAAAAAATAAATAACGAACACCTTCAAACAAGTGGTGCTTCATATTCTTGGCTTAAAGAATCACTTAGTGCTACACGCAATATGATTAAACCAGAAAACTTAAAGCGTATTACAACACCTATTTTACTTTTCCAATCTGAAAATGATAGTCTTGTATTACCTGAGCCTCAATATGCATTAGTTAATAATGTACCAAGTGCAGAGCTTATTTTCGTACCAGGTGCTAAACATGAATTATTTAGTACACCAAATGAGTTATTTATCCCTTACCTCAATACAGTACTTGATTTTTACAAATCTCATATTGAGTAAACAAAAAGAGTTGTGACCCAACCAAATCTGGGCACAACTCTTTTTATTTTATATTTCATTTATAAACAAGCTACATTTTTAAGCTAATTTCCATAATATATATACTAGAACATCTTTGTGAGGTTTATATTATGTTAGAGTCACTTTTACTAGTTCTTTCATTATGTATCGATGCCCTTGTTGCTAGTTTTGCTTATGGTACTAATAAAATCAAAATCCCTTTTATATCTGGTGCAATTATGTCTATTATCTCCACAGTTTTCTTAGCAATAGCCCTTGGGCTTGGTTCTTGGTTTAAGAACTTCCTTCCTTTAGACATAACCAGTTTTCTTTCTTTTGGCGTTCTACTTATATTAGGCATAAGTAGACTTTTTGAAGGTATATTAAAAAACTTCTTAAATAAAAAAGCTTTAGATCCAAGTCATATTGAATTTAATCTTTTTGATTTTAAACTCATTCTTAATGTCTATGCAGATGCTACCAAAGCTGACTTAGATCATTCTAAGATTTTAAGCACCAAAGAAGCCATCTATCTAGGCATCGCTCTCTCCTTAGATAGTTTAATAGTAGGTTTAGGTTTCGGTCTTAACAATGTTAATTTATTACAAACCCTCTCATTATCCATTATTTTACATGGTCTTGCAATCTTTTTAGGTGTATTGTTAGGCAAGAAATGCGTGGAAACTCTAAATATAGATATTTCTTGGCTTAGTGGTTTTATATTAATCTTATTAGCCATATTAAATCTATTATAGCTTTTGTACAAAAGAGAGAAATAAACCTCTCTCTTTTGTAACCTTTATACTCTAACTTTTAATATAATTAAAAAATATGCAGCTTTTGTATTAAATATTTTAAATTATCTAAAAAAGATATTGAATCTAATTGTAAACTATGCTATATTTTTTATAGAAGGTGCTTATATGGATTTAGTTAATAGATTTATTCCTAATAATGTACCATGCAAATATACGTTAGAAAGCATTAATGAAAGTTCATTTCCTAAATGTATAGCTCACACCGATAAGTTCAGCATTATTCTTCTAGAAAAGGGGTCTGGTAAATGTACTATTAATGATTCCAATCTTACGCTTATTGCACCAATGGTATTATGTATCAACGAAACAGAAAAACTCACTATTACTAGTGGTAAAAATCTCCAAGGGCAGATTCTATCCTTTCACCCTAGTATAATCAATACTTCTTTTGACTTTAAAACTGTAAGACAGTTTGACCATACTTTTTCAGCCAGTGATATTGAAGCTGCGCTTAAGCTTTCTATATTTTTCAAACGAAGTGCCAATTATGTGGGACAAGTTAAATCTTCTGAACCTGCTCTTAAACAACTTCAGAAATACATGTCTCTTCTTAGTAATAGTAATATAATAAATTATGGTACGCATAATACAATTTATGCCATGATTACATACATAGAAACGCTTGTAAAAACAAATGCGCTTTTATCTGAATCATTTGTTGCTGAGGCTTCATTAGAAATACACGACTTACTTTTATATTTACACGATAATTTTAAAGAAAAAATCACAATTCCACAGCTTAGTAAAATATTTCATATTAATCGCACCACATTAAGTGATCGTTTTTACAATGCAACAGGGGAAACTATTATTACTTATCTTAATAAACAACGCATAAACATGTCCACTATTATGCTAAGAGATACTACCTATTCAATTTCAGATATTGCTACTGATGTTGGATTTAATGATACAGCTTATTTTGCCAAACTGTTTAAGAAATATATTCATCACACACCATCTGAGTATAGACAACGTTATCAGTCTTTAACACACAATTAATGAACCTACACACAAAAAGGAGTAGCCTTAAATTTAACTTAAAGCTACTCCTTTTTGCATGTTTTTAAGCAAATAAAAAACGAGCTTACGCTCGCTACTGTTCTTATTAATTAATCCGTGCACTTCGCTTCGACAATAAATTACACGCGTTACTCTAGCAGTAAACTCAAACTAGGCACCCTCACGGCACATAGACGGGCTTGCTTAGTGCTGCTTCCTTCCGGACCTGACACGGTTCACAAGTGCCTATTGCGTAAGACCCAATTCTCATCGCCACTTACTAAAGGCAGACCATACAATTTAATGCCTCAGACGAAGCATCACCCTTGCTATAGCGGATTGCAAGTGCAGGGCACCGCTGCCTCCCCGGCTAGCACGGAAATTGTTTGACTGATTTATGTCACAAAAACATTTTAACAGTTTTCATGTTATATGTCAATTACTGTTTTTAATTACTATTTTTTTAAAGAAGAGCTTCTTTAAGTGCTTCGTATTGTTTATCAGCTACAACTCTCATAATTTCAACTGTTGTTCTTACAACACGTTCTGCATCAAAGTGTTCTTCATCAGCTGGGAAGAACATAGAAGCTACAACGCCGCTATCTGCTGTTAAAACATATTTTACTGTTGGTAATTCTAAGTTGAATTTATTAATAAGTTCTAAAATAGCTGGTTTCTTGTCTTCTGGTACTTCTGGCGCAACTAAAACTTGTGTTCCAACATATGGTGTATCATCTACATTAATTACAACTGGTTTATTATCACCTTTCATAGGATATATCGTTCTAAATAAGATTACTTTTTCTTGTTCTTCTTCTTTAAACATTTTGATTACATCTTTTTCGATCATATAATCTCTAATCATTCTTGCTTTTTTGTGTCTTGGATAAGTTGCCATAACCTTTTGCCTCCCATATCATTCCTTAGTTTTTTTATTTCTCATATTTCTAAAATATTTTTTTAGCAAGTCGCTTGACTCTTCTTGAGCTACTCCTTGGATAACTTCACATCGATGATTTAAGGCTTCCATTTGTAGTACGTTAATTACAGAACCACCAAAGCCTGCTTTTGGACTTGTTGCCCCAAATACAACTCTTGGGATTCTAGCTTGTACAATTGCACCTGCACACATAGGACATGGTTCTAATGTGATGTAAATTGTACATTCTTCTAAACGCCAATCCCCTATACTTTCACAAGCCTCATTAATTGCAATTACTTCAGCATGAGCTAATGAGTTCTTATCTGTATTTCTTCTATTACAGCCTCTTCCAATGATTTTACCATTATGAACAATAACTGCTCCTATTGGTGTTTCATCTAACTCATATGCTTTTTTGGCTTCTATAAGCGCTTCATTCATAAATAGAATATCCTCTTCCATGATGTCTCCTTTTAATAGTCCTTGGTAATAGTCTTATTGTGTTTCATATCTAAATTATATAATTTTTTATAGCATCTTTCCATAGTAAATGTGCAAGAAGTATATTTTTTTGTATTGTGCATATCCTATCTTTATTCTATTCTGCAATGGTGGTGACTTTATGAACATAACAAACAATCTTGAAGATAATGTCCAAAAAATTCGTGCTGCCCTAAAACTAGGTGAAAGCTTCGATATACTTGAACGTATTATCACAGTACATGATACAACCTTTTATCTCTATTACTTAGATGGATTTATGAAAGATACTAATCTTGAATATGTCCGCAGAGATATGGTCAATATTAGCGAAGATATCTTTAAAACTATAAAAACAGCTAAAGAATTAAGTGAAAAAGCCATTAGCAGCGTTGAAGTAGCTACCGAAAAAAATTTGGACAAGATTATTATGGCATTGCTCTCTGGGCAAACTATATTACTAGGTCCTAACTTCGATGAAGCACTTATTATAGATGTAAGAACCTATGAGACTCGTGGTACTGAGGAACCTGAAAAAGAAAAAGTTCTTCGTGGTGCACATGATGGTTTTGTAGAAACCTTGGTCATTAATACCTCTCTTATTCGTAGACGCATCCGTGATCCACATCTAGTTTTTGAAATGAACTCTGTGGGTGATATTTCTCGTACTGATGTAGTAATTGCCTACATGCGCAATAAAGTAGATAAGAAAACTTTAGAAAAGGTTAAAAATGCTGTAAAAGATTTAAAAGTAGATGCCCTTACAATGGGAGATCAAAGTTTAGTAGAAGCTATTCATTCTTATTCTACTTGCAATCCATTTCCAAAGGCACGTTATACAGGTAGACCTGATGTCGCTGCTGCTCACATTATGGAAGGCAAGGTAGTCATATTAGTTGATAATACACCTACAGCACTTATTTTACCTACTAATATTTTTGACTTCATGCAATCTGTAGACGACTATTATATGCCTGTTATTACAGGAAATTATTTAAGACTTATTCGTTATATTGTTTTCTTTACCAACTTACTTATATCACCTCTATTCATTTTATTTACTGATAATCCGCAGTGGATTCGAGGTAGTGCTTTAGACTTCCTACTTCCCGATGTCGCCTATGCCATACCGATATTTTTGCAGTTTATCATATTAGAGATTGCACTGGATGGCTTAAACCTAGCCTCACTGAATACGCCAGATGCTCTAGGTACTTCTCTCTCAATCATTGGAGGGCTTATCCTCGGAGACTTTGCTGTACAAACTGGCTGGTTTATTCCTCATACAATTTTATACGAAGCCGTTATTGCTATCTCTAGCTTCGATCAACCTAGTATAGAGCTTACCTACGCATTCAAGTTCTCTAGATTACTCTTAGTCCTTCTTACTGGACTATTCGGCTTCTGGGGCTTCATCGCCGGTGTTATCATTATCGTCGTAGTCATTACCCTCACTAAAACCTTCACCGGAGAACCTTACCTCTACCCACTTATTCCCTTTAATGCCAATGCCTTATGGCATCTCCTCTTCCGTACTCGCCTAAGCGAAAAACAAAAGGTAGATAGTAAATAAATTTACGCAAATCAAAAAGAGGGAGTCGCAAAATCACTACTAATCTTGCGACTCCCTCTTAGCATTTACATACAAGTATATTAATACTATAAATACATCAAGCTCTATACTTACT